>DASSUA010000299.1:0-7314 GCA_035707525.1 Pseudonocardiaceae bacterium | reverse complement strand
GGGTGAGCACGACCCGCAGGTAGGCCTCGCCGGCCTGCTCACCCTCGGCGACCACCTCGTCCAGGGTGCCGCGCACCGTGCGCAGCGGGCGGCCGCCGCGGACCGGGACGGCCCGCACGTGCGCCCTGGTGTCCGGGGTCGCGGTGACGACCAGCGCGACGGGCTCGTTGCCCTCCTCGCCGAAGTCGAGCGCGAGCGGCGAGCCCGAGTACGCGATCGGGCACGGGCCGTCGATCTCCTGGTAGCGGTGCAGGTGCCCGAGCGCGGCATAGTGCGCGGCGGCCGGGAAGACCTGTGGCGGCAGCTCGTAGCCGAGCAGCGTCTGCGCCTCGCGCTCGCCGCCACCGCGGCGGCCGCCGAGCACGGTGCCGTGGGTCGTGACGATGTTGACCGTGTCGCCGGTGAAGCCCTTGCTCAGCGCCTCGACGATGCGCCCGACATGGCCGGCGTAGTCCAGCGAGTGCTGGGCGGCGTCGTGCAGCACGGCCTCGGCGGCGCGCACCGCGAACCGGTAGGAGACGAACGGCAGCACCGCGACGGCCGCCCGCTCGCCGCAGCGGGCGGTGACCGTGACGAGGCCGCCGTTGGCCGGGCTCTTCGGCCGGCCGACCACGTGCACGCCGAGCCGCCGCAGCACCGGGCCATAGACCTTGTCGACCAGCTCCTGGTTGTCGTGGTTGCCGGCGAGCGCGATCACCTGCCGGCCGTCGGCGCCCAGCTGCAGCAGCGTGCCCATCACCAGGCTCTGCGACTGCGGGCTCGGGGTGGAGGTCTCGAACAGGTCCCCGGCGACGATCACGACGTCGACGTCCTCGGCCTCGGCGATCCGCACCAGGTCGGCCAGCACGGCGCGGTGCTCGTCGTAGCGCGGCTGGTTCTTGAGAACCTTGCCGACGTGCCAGTCGGCGGTGTGCAGGATCTTCACGGGCCCTCTCAGAACGGTGGCGGGTCGTCGGCTCCCGGGATGCCGGCGAACGGGTCGGCCGGCGGCGCCGGGCCGGTGTCCACGCCCGCCCAGTGGCCCTTCTCGGCCGGCCTGGTCGCCCACGCCGGGAACGGGAACTCGACCGAGAGCGGCACCGGGATGTCGGGTTGCGAGACGAACATCGTGCCGGGCTTGGCGAGCGTGGCCCGCTGCCGCAGCACCGGCGGCAGGTAGCCGTACTCGGGCCGGGCCGCCTCCGCGGAGTCGAGCCGCCCGGCCACCCGGATCGAGCAGTTCGCCACGATGCGGCGCTCGACCTCGCTCGCGGTCTGCTGGGCACCGATCAGGATCACGCCGAGCGACCGGCCGCGCTCGGCGACGTCGAGCAGGATCTGCTTGATCGGGCTGTCGCCGTCGCGCGGGGCGTACTTGTTCAGCTCGTCGAGCACGACGAACATCAGCGGCCGGGCGGTGCCCTGCTGCTCCTTGCGCCGGAACTCCTGCCGCAGGGTCACGCCGACCACGAAGCGCTGCGCCCGGTCCGGCAGGTTGTGCAGGTCGATCACGGTGACCTGGGCCTTGCCGGTGGTCAGCGACCGGTCGTTGTTCACGGCGAGGTCCCCGCGCACGAGCGTCTGCAGCGGCCGCACGGCCGAGCGCAGCCGGCGCAGGAACGCGTTCACGCTGCCGATCGAGGTGCTGCCGGCGACCCAGCCGCTTCGCGTGTCGTCCTCGGTGAGCTCGGCCTCGATGAGGTCGACGAGCTGGCCGAACGTGCGGATGATCCGGCCGTGCTCGCCGTCGAGCTTGATCGCGCCGTCGGTGCCGACCCGGACGTGGTCGCGGCGCAGCTTGGCCGCCACCTGGCCGATCAGCATCGTGTACTGGCTGCGCTCGTCCTCGCCGTCGGCGAACACGAACGGCAGCAGCTCCTGCTCGCAGAACTCGGCGAGGGTCCAGAAGAACGGGCTGATCCCCTTGGTCCGGCCCTGCACGTCCGGGGTGCCGTCCCGGTCGCCCGGCCGGGGCGGGGCGAAGACCTGCACGTTGCCGAAGGGCTGCGGCGGCAGGCCGAGCCGGACGTAGCGGCGCCGCTGTTCCTCGGTGAGGCGCGCGTTGGCGTAGTCGAGGAACAGCAGGTCCTCGCCCTTCACGCTGAAGATCAGCGCCTTGGTGTTGTGCGCCTCGCCGCGCAGCACGCCGCAGTTGAAGATCGAGTGCAGCATGAACGTGGCGAACGAGGTCTTGGTCGCGATCCCGGAGACGCCGGAGATCGACACGTGGGCACCGCGGGTGCCGTCGACGAACTCGAAGTTGACATACACCGGCTCGCCGTCGCGCCCGAGCCCAACCGGGACGGTCTGGTCGCCCATCGTGTCGAAGTACAGCGCCCCGTCGCGGGCCTTGCCGCGCGCCCGGAGCACCGGGGTGCCCGGCCGTGGCGGCACGTAGATCTCCGGCTCGACCCTGGTCACCGTCACCTCGGCGACCTCGCTCACCTCGGCCGGCAGCGCACCCTGCTCGATGAGGAAGACGTCGGAGGCGAACCGGGCCCCCTCGTGCCCGGCCTCGACGTTGGTGACCACGCCGGCGATCCGCACCGGCGTGCCGTCCGGCAGCAACCGCTCCGTGACCACGACGTCGTCGAGCTGCAGGAACTGGTCGGGCGCCACCCCGACCGAGAAGGTCAACGGGCTGGCCGTCTCCGTGCCCGCGACCAGCCCGACCGCGTCGCCGGTCGAGTCGACGGCCCGTTCGGTTCGGACTTGCGGCTGGGTCATCCGGGGCAGTCTAGGTGCGCCCGCCGCCGATCTGCCGGCGCCTCGCCGCCGGCCGGTTGGACGCGTCAGGCTGCGGCCGCGTTTACCCCTGCGTCTGGTCGGCGGCCGCGGGTTCCTTGCCCTGCGCGGGCCTCTCGCCGCCGGCGTCCTGCGGCGAACGCTGTGCCGGCCGGCCGCGAAGGCCGACGCCGACCGCCACCAGCACGGCGGCGACACCGACGAAGACGGCCGCGAGCAGCCACACCGTGGAGCCCCACAGCTGCCAGGCCGCGACGCCCGCGACCGGACCTATCGCGTAGCCGGCCTGCTGCGGTGTCGTGGCGCTGGCGATGTAGCGGGCCCGCAGCCGCTCCGGGGCGACCATGCCGGGGTAGGCCAGGATCGACGGCGCCGCCACCACCTCGCCGAAGGTCCACACGACGGTGCCGATCACCAGCACCGCCACCTCGTTCGGGCCGAGGTAGACCAGGTAGCCGGCACCGAGCAGGGCCATGCCGGCGGCCATCGGCACCCCGACCGGCAGCCGCTGGGTCCACTTCGACAGCACCAGCTCGAGCGTGATCACGACGAAGCCGTTGATCGCCAGCAGGAGCGCGTAGATGCGCTCGGAGTGCCCGTTGCCGGTGACGAACAGCGGCAGCGCCGCGCTCATCTGGATGTAGGCGACGGCCGTCAGGAACAGCGCGGCGGTGAACATCATGAACCTGGTGTCGGCCAGCACCTCCCGGTAGCCGCCGGCCCGCTTGGCGGCCGGCTCCGACCCCGATGACTCCGACGATGCCCGGGTTTGCGGCAGCAGCACGAGCGCCATCAGCGCGAACAGCAGTGAGGCCGCCGCGTCCGCGTAGAAGAGCAGCTCGTAGCCGTAGACGATCAGCAGCGTCGCGAGCAGCGGGCCGAGGGTGGCGCCGACGTTGAACGCCAGGCGGATCATGGCGAACACCATCACCTGCTGGCGTGGTTCGGTGAGCTCGACCAGCCAGGCGGTCGCCGCGGGCACGTAGGCCTGCACAACCAGGCCGGTGAGGCCGGCAATGGCCACCGCGGTCCACTCGTCCGGCGCATGTACCAGGGCCACGATGAGCGCCGCTCCCACGGTCATCGAGCCGATGATCGTCCACCGGTAACCGATTCGGTCGGCTACCGCACCGCCGACCGCGGTGCCGAAAACCCGGCCGACGAGCAGCGCGGCGAGCGCGATTCCGGCGTGCCAGGTCGAAAAGCCCCGATCGACCAGGAACAGCACCAGGAAGGCGTTGAGGAACCGGACCAGGTTGTTGACGAATACGCCCAGGATCAGCATCCGCGCGGTGTTCGGAATCGCCCGCACCGTGCCGAACACGGTGGGGTGTTCCTGCGGCGCGCTCACCGGAGAACCTCGGCGTGCGAGACCGGCAGCGGGCGGCCGGACACACCGGCGCCGGGTGAGGCCGGCCGTGGGCGGCCGTCAGCCGGTTCCATCGAGCGCTTCCTCGTCGTCGAAGGGTCAGGCCGGCTGCCGTCCCACATCGGCCTTGCCGCACGACAACGGTATCGGCCTGGCCGACGCTTAGTCGAACTTCCGGCCAAACCGGGGCCGAATGGGCTGGTACGGGGGGTCGAGAGCGCAGCGCCGGCCACGATGATCATGTTCTCGGCACCCCCGTTCCGACCGCGCGTCGGGGCTTGGCAGCGGACTGACGCTAACTGCGGCAGCCCTGGCGGGACAAGACTCTTGATTACACGACCGCAGATGCCCCATCACTGAACGTGGCCATTCTTAGCGAGCCTGCCACGGGCGGCGGGGCCGTTCGGCGCATCTCGCTAAGTCGAAAAGCTGTGCTTTCGCTACGACGTCCGCACCAATGGCTACCTGCGGTCAGCCTCGAACTGATCACCTGACTGGCGCCCCGCCGCGTCGAGCCCTCCGACCCAAGGGAATACGGACCTTCGACCCCTACCCCGGGACCTACGGCCGTAAGCCGGGTCCGGAAGCCGGCTCACGCTGGAGCCGTCCCGCTGCGGCGGGGGGACTATTAGAACCGCGGGAGAGAACAATGTCGATCACACGAAGACGACTGCTGCAGACTGGCGCCGCAGTCGGTATCGCAAGCTTACTGCCGACCCGATTCGCCACCAGCGCGATGGCCCAGGTGGCCCAGATTCCGCTGCCCGGATCGGCCATTCCGCAATTCCGGCAAGCGCTGCCCCGGCTGAGCGCCGCCGGCGGCACCATTGACACGATTCTGGCCGGCACCGAAGAGATCGTCGTGCACATGCGGGAGTTCCAGGCCAACATCCTTCCGCCGGGAACCGCTCCGGGCCCGACCTGGGTGTACGGCTACCTGGCCGGCGACGACCCGGTGACCGGGCCCAGGGACACCTTCACGGGGCCGGTCATCGTGGCCACGAGGGGCGTGCCGACGTCGATCCGCTGGGTCAACGACCTGGGCCGGGTCGACGCCAGCCAGGTACCGGTGTGGGCCCATGGCAGCGACCAGACGCTGCACTGGGCCGACCCGCTCGGCGACGGCCACAGCATGGCCAACTACGCCGGACCCGTTCCCGCCGTGCCGCACCTGCACGGCGGCGAGGTCCCGCCGGTGCTCGACGGGGGCCCGGACTCGTGGTTCACCGGGGACGGCCTCTACTACGGGCACGCCTACTACGCGGGCCTCGGCGGTGGCGGCAACGCGGCCGTCTACCGCTACCCCAACACCCAGGAGGCGGGGCCGCTGTGGTTCCACGACCACGTCCTCGGCGGCACCCGGCTCAACGTGTACGCGGGCCTGGCCGGCGCCTACCCGCTGATCGACCCGAACCTGTCGCTACCCACCGGGCTGCACCCCGTCGGGCTGCAGCAGGGCGCCGCGGGACCGGTCGACCACGTGGTCCCGCTGGTGATCCAGGACCGGTCGTTCGACACCAACGGGCAACTGCTGTTCCACAGCGCCGGCATCAACCCCGAACACCCGTTCTGGGTGCCGGAGTTCGAGGGCGACACGATCACCGTCAACGGCAAGGCGTGGCCATACCTGGACGTGGAGCCGAGGCGGTACCGCTTCCTGATCATCAACGGCTCCAACGCCCGGGCCTACGAGCTGTTCCTCACCAATCCCGTGACCAAGGTCAACGGGCCGGCGGTGTGGCAGCTCGGCACCGACGGGGGATACCTCGACACGCCGGTCCGGATCGACCCGAACGCCCCGAAGGGCCAGCTGCAGCGGCTGGTGATCCTGCCGGGCGAGCGGGCCGACATCGTGATCGACTTCGCCGGCTACGCGGGGCAGAACCTGGTACTGCGCAACATCGCCCGGCACCCGTTCCCCGGCGGTCTGTCGCCGGCGGGCTCCACGCTCGGCCGCATCCTGCAGTTCCGGGTGGCCGCGCAGGCGGCCAGCGACGCCAGCTACGACCCGGCCTCCGGGATCCCGCTGCGGCCGCCCATGGTCCGGCTGGTCGACCCGGCGACCGGCATGCTGGCCGCGGGGGTGGTGGCCGACAAGACCAGGCAGCTGACCCTCAACGAGGTGATCGGCACCGGCGGGCCGCTCGAGCTGCTGGTCAACAACACCAAGTGGAGCGGCCGGTCGGCCGACGGCTCGATCCGCCCCGACTTCACCCCGGTGACCGTCGGCGGGACCACGGAGGGCTTCTCCGAGCTGCCCGCGGAGGGCGACACCGAGGTCTGGGAGATCATCAACCTGACCGCGGACGCGCACCCGATCCACACCCACCTGACCCAGGTGCAGCTGCTGAACCGGCAGGCGTTCAACGTCGGCCAGTACACGGCCGCCTACGACGCCGCCTTCCCCGTGCCCCCGGGCTCGCCCGGCGGCTACCTCCCCGGCTACGGGCCACCGCTGGACTACCACACGGGCAACCCGGGCGCCCTCGGCGGAAACCCCGACGTCACGCCGTTCCTGCGGAGCGTGCCGAAGCCGCCGGACGCCAACGAGGCGGGCTGGAAGGACACCGTCACCATGTATCCCGGTCAGGTGACCCGGATCGTGGTTCGCTACGCGCCGACCGACACCCCGGCCGGTGCCCGCGCCGCCTACCCGTTCGACCCGGACGCGGGCGGCCACGGCTTCGTCTGGCACTGCCACATCGTCGACCACGAGGACAACGAGATGATGCGGCCGAACAAGGTCACGCCCGACCCGACCGCCAGCCGCAGCTACCTGCAGGGCACCGACTACTGACGGCCGTCGGTGCGAGACTGGGTAGGTGATCGAGCGAGCGGGTGCGCAGGAGCTGGACGCGGCGGACCCGCTGGCCGGGTTCCGGGAGCGGTTCGTCTTCGACGACCCGCCCGGGACGATCTACCTGGACGGCAACTCGCTCGGGCGGCTGCCGGTGGCCGGCCGCGACCGGCTGCATGAGCTGATCGGCGAGTGGGCCGGGCGGATCGTCGGCGGCTGGGACGGCTGGCTGGACCTGCCGAGCCGGCTCGGGGACCGGCTCGGCGAGGTCGCGCTGGGTGCCGCCGCCGGCCAGACGCTGCTGTGCGACTCGACGACGGTCAACCTGTTCAAGCTGGCGTCGGCGGCGCTCGATGTGCTGAGCCCGCTCGGCGCCGGCGTGATCGTCACCGACGCCGGCAACTTCCCAACCGATCGCTACGTG
>DASSUA010000298.1:0-3845 GCA_035707525.1 Pseudonocardiaceae bacterium | reverse complement strand
CAGCGCCCTTTCGGCCGCCGTGGTCGGGGCCGCGAACCGCCCAGCCTCCACCCGGCGCCCACCCCCTTTCGCCAACCGAGCGCGGTCCACCTTCCCGTGCGCCGTCAACGGCAACCGCTCGAGCACCACGAACTCCGCCGGCACCAGATGCTCCGGCAACACCCCCAGCAAGAACCCCCGAAGCTCCCCACCCCCCGGCGTGTCGTCCGTTTCAGTACGCGAACTACACGTTTCAGTACGGTCGCCCGGCCCGAAGACGACATAGGCGACCAGGCGCCGGTCGCCGCCGGCATCGCCGACGGCCAGCACGGCCGCCTCCCGGACGCGCGGGTGCCGGACCAGCGCCGCCTCGATCTCGCCCGGCTCGACCCGGAAGCCGCGGATCTTGACCTGGTCGTCGATGCGGCCCAGGTACTCCAGTGCCCCTCCCGGCAGCCGTTTGACCAGGTCGCCGGTGCGGTAGGCCGGATGCGACGGGTCGGCCGGATGCCGGATGAACCGGCGCGCCGTGAGCTCCGGCCGGCCGAGGTAGCCGCGGGCGACGCCGGCGCCGCTGACCACCAGCTCGCCCGGCACGCCCGCCGGCACCGGCTCGCCGTTGGCGTCCAGCACGCACACCTGCAGGTCAGCCAGTGGCACGCCGATCGGGCTGCCGCCGCGGTCCAGGTCGCCCGTCCGGATCCGGTGGTAGGTGACGTGCACCGTGGTCTCGGTGATGCCGTACATGTTGACCAGCCGGGGCCGCTCGTCGCCGTGCCGGCGAATCCACGGCCGCAGCGTCGCCGGGTCGAGCGCCTCGCCGCCCAGGATCACGTAGCGCAGCGACAGCTCGCCGCCGATCCGCTCGTCGGCGGCCAGGAGCTGGCGAAACGCCGACGGGGTCTGGTTCAGCACGGTGGCCCGGTGCTCGCGCAGCAGCCGGTGGAAGTCCGCGGGGGAGCGGCCGACCGCCGGCGGCACCACGACCAGCCGGCCGCCGCTGGTGAGCGCCCCCCACAGCTCCCACACCGAGAAGTCGAACGCGAAGGAGTGGAACATCGTCCACACGTCGTGGTGGTCGAAGTCGAACCACGGCCGGGCGGCGGTGAACAGGCGGGCGACGTTTCGGTGGGTGACGAGGGTGCCCTTGGGTTGACCGGTCGAGCCGGACGTGTGGATCACGTAGGCAAGGTGCTCCGGCGAGACGCCGCTGGCCGGCGCACCCGCCGGCCACCCGATAGAGGCCGGCCCGTCGAGCGGCACGACGTGCCCGTCAAACCAGGCGAACCGCTCGGCAATCGCACCGTCGCGACAAGCACCGTCGCGACAAGCACCGTCGCGACAGGCACCGCCGCGACAAGAACTATCGCGACAAGAACTGTCGACGACGAGGTGGCCTATCCCGCCGTCCCGCACGAGCAACGCCAGCCGGGTGTCCGGGTAGCCCGGGTCCAACGGCACGTAGGCGCCGCCGGCCTTGGCGATACCGAGGATCCCGACCACCAGGTCGACCGACCGCTCCGCGCACAGCCCGACGAGGACCTCGGGCCCGACGCCGGCCGCCCGCAGCCGGTGAGCGAGCCCGTTCGCCCGCTCGTCGAGCTGGCGGTACGTCAGCCGGTCCGCGCCGCAGCTCACCGCGACGGCGTCCGGCCAGCACGCCGCCTGCCGCTCGAACAGCTCATGGCAGCACAGCTCCACGGGCTCGGTTGGGTGCGGAACCGGCAGCAGCTCGGCGCGCTCGGCGTCGGTGAGCATCGGCAGGGTCGCCACCGGCCGGTCCGGGTCGACGGCGATGCCCTCCAGCAGCCGGCAGTAGTGCCGGGCGAGCCGGCGCACGGTATCCGCGTCGAACAGCTCCGTGCGGTACTGCAGCACCGCCGCCGGGCCGGGCCCGGACTCGACACCGTGCGTTGAGTCGACAGTGTCGAGAATGTCGAGCTCGAGCTCGAACTTGACGTTGCGAACCGGGCTCTCCAGCTCGCTGACCAGCAGGCCCGGCAGGTCCCAGCTGGTGCGGGGCGCGTTGTGCAGGCTGAACATCACCTGGAACACCGGGTCCCGGTCGGCGCCGCGGTCCGGGTTCAGCTCCCGCACGACCAGCTCGAACGGCAGCTCCTGGTTGGCGTAGGCGTCCACGGCGGCGCGGCCGACGCGGCGCAGCAGCTCGCGAAAGGTCGGCCCGCCGGTCAGGTCGCAGCGCACGGCGACGGTGTTGACGAACAACCCGATGGTGCCGTCGAACTCCTCGCGCGTCCGGTTGGCGACCGGCGAACCGATCACCACTGTGTCGAGCCCCGGGCAGTCCATCCCCGAGTACCGGTGCAGCAGCACCGCGAACGCCGACAGCAGGCCGGCGAACAGCGTGCAACCCTCCGCCCGGCACAGCGCCGCCAGCTCGCGGACCGCGCCGACCGGCAGCGCGAACGGGTGGCTGTCGCCCGCGGTCGCCGGCACGCCGGGGCGTCGTGGCCGGTCCGCCGGCAGCCTCAGCACCGGAAGCTCCCCACCGAGCGCGTCGCCCCAGTACCGCAGCTGGCGCGCCGCCGCGGAGCCGGCCAGCCACTTGTCCTGCCACGACGAGAAGTCGGCGTACTGCAGCCGCGGCTCCGCCGGCCCGTCACCGCCGATGGCTCGCGCCCGGTAGGCGGCCTGCAGGTCACGCAGCAGCACGGCCACCGACCACCCGTCGGCGACGATGTGGTGCATCGCGAGCACCAGCACGAAGTCGTCCGCGCCGCGCCGCAGCAGCGCCGCGCGAAACAGCGGCCCGCCGTCCAGGTCGAACGGCCGGCCGGTCTCGGCGGCCATCCACGCGGCCACGCCGGTTCCGGCGTCCACCCGCCACGATGGCTCGGCGTGGGGCTCGATCACCTGCACGAGCGTGTCGCCCTCGACCGCGAAGTGTGTGCGCAGCGCCTCGTGCCGGTCGACGACGTCGCCGATCGCCGCCGAGAGCGCCGCGACGTCGAGCCGTCCGGTGATCGCGAAGAAGAGCGGGATCACGTACGTCGGTTCGTCGCCGAGCAGCCGCTGCAGGAAGTACAGCCGTTGCTGGGCGCGGGAGGCCGGAAAGACGAAGTATCGCTGCTCGGGCCCGGCCGTCACCGCTGCAGGCTCCTGGCACGCCTGGGAAGCCGGCTGACCGGCGGCTCCTCCGCTGCCGTGTCGGGTTGGCCGGCCAGCTCGTCGACCGCCGCCGCCAGGGCGGCGACCGTCCGGTGCTCGAAGATCGCCTTGACCGGCACGTCGAGCCGCAGCTGCGCGCGCAGCCGCGAGACCACCCTGGTGGCCAGCAGCGAGTGCCCCCCGAGCGCGAAGAAGTCGTCGTCGGCGTGGACCTGATCGACCTCGAGCACCTGGCTCCAGATCCGGGCGATCGCCCGCTCGGTCGGTGTGCCCGGCGGTGCCGGCGACCGGCCCTGCCGCGTCGACCCCGGTGGCGGCAGCGCCGCCCGGTCGATCTTGCCGTTGCGGTTCAACGCCAGCGCGTCCAGCACCACGAGCTGGTCCGGCACCAGGTAGTCCGGCAGCCTGGCCCGCAGGTGCTCGCGCAGCTGCCGAACGTCGGCCGGCGACGGCCCGGCGACGTAGGCGACGAGCTGCCGCCGGGAACCCTCGCCGTGCACGGCCACCGCGGCGCCGCGGACCTTCGGGTGCTCCTCGAGTACGGCCTCCACCTCGCCCGGTTCGATCCGGTAGCCGCGCAGCTTGATCTGGGTGTCGACCCTGCCGCGGAACTCGAGCAGGCCGTCCGGCCGGTACCTGGCCAGGTCGCCGGTGCGGTAGAGCCGGGCTCCCGGCCGGCCGCCGAACGGGTCGGGCACGAACCGCTCGGCGGTCCACTGTGGACGGCCGAGGTACCC
>DASSUA010000297.1:0-6509 GCA_035707525.1 Pseudonocardiaceae bacterium | reverse complement strand
CATCGGTAACGGCGACAACCTCCAGCGACCGGACAAGGCACCCGGCCCTCCGAAACGGCCACCCGGTGTCGCCTTCCCGAAGAAACTGTCACCTTCAGCGACCTTGTCGGGTAACCGGCGCGGCTCGACAGCCCATGATCGCCGTTTCGGTGCCGGCAACCGCGCTGAGCGCGGCTCACCGCACCGAAACAGCGATCAACGGCTCCAACCGAACCCCAACGCCGACCATGGACACCTTCACCACAAGATCACGCACCTACCACACGTGTCGCCACCTGCACCGAAATACCGGTCAACGATCTAGGTCGGCTGCCAGCAGTGTCGCCGACAAAGGAAGTCAGGGCAGGCGGATCACGGGTGGGCGGTGGTTCGTGGTCGCTGTACGGCGTTGATGGTGAGCAGATGGTCGAGGCCGGTGAAGTCGTCGGGGCTGGTGGTGTAGAGCGGTAGTCGGGAGACGATGGCAATGGCGGCGATCATGAGGTCGGCGATCCGGCGGCGTGGGGTACGACCGGCGGCCAGGACCGGCAGGTACACGACGATGTTGGTGTCGAGCAGGCCTCGGCTGATCGCTTCACCAGTCACGGCTGAACGGGTCCTGGTCGGCAGCGGCGTCCAGAACACGCCGGAACTGGTCAGCGTCCAGCACCGGCGCGGTAGCGAACGCGGCGAGGACCTCCCCCCGGGGGACGAAGCGCAGCTCGCGTTGGGTGATCTCACGAGAGGCATGCTCCGACACACTATCCATGCCACCGCCGATGAGCTACGAAGTGCTACAGCGCCTAGCCCCGAGCAGGCTCACCGTCCTCACCTGCCGGACCACGTGGTGAAGACACCATGGGGAGACGACCGCCGGCGGCGATGCGAGCCCGGCCGCGACCCGCGCGGCCGGGACCGAGATCTCCTGAGCCGGACAACCAACCACCGGCTCAGGCCATCGGCCTGAGCGCCGAACCAGCGCGCGCCTCCCGACGTACGCCTGTCCAGAGAGAAAGCCTGGAGGGCTCACATGGCACCGTTCGACTGCCGGGAGCCGGGCCGCGGGGGAGGCCGGTTGGGAGGCCGTGGATGACGGCGCGGGCGATCGCCCGGCTGCGCACGTTCGTGCCCGCGCTGTGGGGCGCCGGCCTCGCCCTGCTCACCACCTGGCTGGTCCACCATGGCGCGCCGGCTCGGTTCGCCGCCCTGCTCGACGGAGTGTTCCCGCCCGCCGAGTTCCTGCTGTTCCCGTTCTGCGTCGTCGTCGTGCACGAAGTCACCCGGTGGCTCGAACGCCGGCCGTGGACACCGCCCCTGGCTATCCGCATCCTGGCGGGCTCGACTCGCCAGCCCATCTACCCGCGCTCCGCCGCCGGATCCGCGCCTCGGCACCGCGCCTGACCAGGCCATCAACCGCCATACCCGTGGTCCCAGCCCTCCGGCAGGCTGGGACCACGGACACGAGGAGGCGGTCAGAACACGCTGACGCCGAAGACGTTGAGCGCCTCGGCCACCGGCTGGTAGAAGCTGCGGAAGCCGCTGTTCGAGCACGGCAGGCCCAGCGTGCCGCCAGAGGTCAGGCCGAGCGCCGTGCTGCCGGCATAGAGCGGCCCGCCGCTGTCACCGGGCGCCGCGCACAGGTTGGTCTCGACGAGCCCGAAGACGGCGCCCTGCGGGTAGTTGACCGTGACGTCGGTCCGCAGCACCGTGCCACACGTGCGCTGTGTGGTCCGGCCGCTCTTGCACACCGACTGGCCGGCGGAGGGGGTGGCGGCGCCCGTGATGTCCTGGATGCCGGCGTCGTAGGCCTGCACGTCGCCGCGCTGCCTCATCTCGCCGTCGTTGCGGATCAGGCCGAAGTCGTCACCGGGGAAGCTGGACCCGACCGCGGGGCCGATGGGCAGCCCGTTGTTCTCCTTGTACCAGTAGGTCCCCGGCCCCGCGCAGTGCCCGGCGGTAACCGCGAAACCGCCGGTCACGTTGAACCCGAGCGTGCAGGTTCCGAGATTGGGATCGAAGATCCCGTTGCCGCCGCGGAAGTGGCCCTCCATGGTGCCGAACCGGCCGGGAACGCGTTCGATGCGCACGCCGGACCCGTATCGCCTTGCGGCCGAGACCAGCCCGTCGGTCCCCGTCGCGGCGTCGGCGATCGTCAGCACCACCTGGCCGCTGGCGGGGTCGACGCCGACGGCGCTGTGCGGCACGAGCCGCGACTCCAGCACCGCGCGGGCCGAGGCCGGCGCGGGGACGGCGTTGGCGGGGCCGGCCCCCATGGCTAGCAACGATCCGGCCGCCATGGCGGCGACGACACAGACTCGCCACTGGCGGCGAGCAGCACCAGACACTCGAATCATCATTGACTTCCTGTCGGGAGATGTCGTTCGGACGGTTCGAACGTTGCCGGCGCGGGCGCCGTGCGTCTGCCGTGCTGACCCTCCTGTTGGCGGAGGGAAATCCCTACGAATACGGCGAGATCTGGCTATGCCGCCATGCCCAGACGGATGATGCGGGCCGTGCACCGCGCGCGGTGGCCGGCCGCCTCGGTGAGCGGTCCGGCGCTGGGCGCCCTGGCCGGGGGGCTCGCGGCCGTGGTCGGGGTGCTTGCCTCCGCCAAAACCCGCCTCGACCCGTGGCAGCTGTGGCTGCCGATGCAGGCGGTCGGGCTCTCGTTCACGACGGCCGGCGTGATCGCCTGGCTGCGGCGGCCCGGCAACGGGGCCGGGCGGCTGATGGTCGCCGTCGGCGTCGTCTGGTACGTCATGGACCTGCGGGCCAGCACCCAGCCGGCGCTGTTCGCGGTCGGCTTCAGCCTGTTCTACCTCACGCCGGTCGTGCTGACCCACCTGGTGCTCGCGCTGCCGGGCGGGCGGCTGCGCCGGTGGCCGGAGCGGCTGGTCGCCGCGGGGCTGTACGCGACCGTGCTGGTCACCCAGCCGCCGAGGTACCTCGTCGAGCACCCGCGGCCGCCGCAGAGCTGGACCTCGCCCACCCCCGCGTACTCCGCCTGGGCCTACGCGGGCAGCGTCGCGGGCCTCGCGCTGACGGTCGCCTCGCTCGTGCTGGTGCTGCGCCGGTGGCGGATGGCCGGCCGCCCGACCCGCCGCACGCACGCCCTGGTGTGGATCGCCGGCACCGCGGTCGGCCTCACCGTGCTCGTCACCATCCTCGCCAGCATGGTCAACGCGGCCGAGGAGGCGATGCGGCCGCTGGCGATCGTCTACACGGTCGGCCTCGTGTTCATCCCGTTCGCGATCCTGGCCGGGGTGCTGCGGGTCCGGATCGCCCGCATCCGGGTGGCGGACCTCGTGCTGCGTCTGGAGGCCACGACCGAGCCGGCGGAGCTGTCCGCGGCGCTCGGCGACGCCCTGGGCGACCCGACGCTGCGGGTGTGCTTTCGCCGCCCGGACGGGGGCGAGGATGCCGGCGGGTATGTCGACGCCGAAGGGCGACCGGTGCGCCTTCCGGACGGCGGTGACCGCGCCGTCACGTTCGTGCGGCGGCAGGGCGGGCCGCTGGCCGCGCTCGTCCACGACCCGGCGCTGCACGACCAGCGCCCGCTCGTCGACGCCGTCGTGGCGGCCACCCGGCTGGCCCTGGAGAACGCCCGCCTGCACGCGGCCCAACGGGCCCAACTGCAGGAGGTCCGCGCCTCGCGGGCGAGGATCATCGCCGCGGCCGACGCCGAGCGCCACCGCATCCAGCGGGACCTGCACGACGGCGCCCAGCACAAGCTGCTGGCCATCTCGATGCTCGTCAGCCGGGTCAAGGAGGAACTCCCCGCCGGCGCCGGCCGCTCGGCGGGCCTGCTGGAGGCCGCCGGTACCCGGCTGCACGAGGTCATCCGCGAGCTGCGCGAGCTGACCGAGGGAATCCACCCGCCGGCGCTGACCGAGCAGGGCCTCGGGGCCGTCCTGGAAAGCCTCGCCGAGCGGGCCCCGATCCCCGTGCGGTTCGCCGTGCCACCGGGGCGCTGGCCCAAGCAGGCCGAGCGGACCGCCTACTTCGTGATCAACGAGGCGCTCGCCAACATCTACAAGCACGCCGGGGCCAGCCGCGCCACCGTTTGCATCCGCGGCACCGGCCGGATCCTGGCCGTGCAGGTGGTCGACGACGGAGCCGGCGGCGCCGACCCGGACCGGGGCACCGGCCTGCGCGGGCTGCGTGACCGGGTCGCGGCGATCGGCGGCTCCCTGCGGATCAGCAGCCCGGCCGGAATGGGCACACGGATCGAAGCGGAGCTGCCATGCGGATCATGATCGCCGAGGACTCGGGCCTGCTGCGCCAGATGCTCGCCGACATGCTCACCCGGCGCGGGTTCGACGTCACCGGCCAGGCCAGCACCAAGGAGGAGCTGCTGAGCCTGGTCGAGGCCGCACCGCCGGACGTCGTCATCCTCGACATCCGGCTGCCGCCCGATCACCGCGACGAGGGGCTGCAGGCCGCCAGCCAGCTCCGCGCCCGCCACCCCGGGATCGGCCTGCTGATCCTGTCCCACTACGCCGAGACCGCCTACGCCATGCGGCTGCTCCAGAACGGCGCGCGCGGCGTCGGCTACCTGGTCAAGGATCGGGTGCAGGACAGCGACCGGCTCGTCGACGCCATCCGCCGGGTGGCCGCGGGCGAGACCGCCATCGACCCGGAAGTGGTCGAACGGGTGATGTTCCGCCGTCGTACCGCCGACCCGCTCGAGCGGCTCACCGCCGGCGAGCGGCAGGTCCTGGCGCTCATGGCCGAGGGCCTGTCCAACGCCGCCATCGCGGAACGGCTCAGCTACAGCCTCAAGACCGTCGAGAAGCGCATCAGCGCCATCACCCACAAGCTCGAGCTGCAGGACGGCGCGATCGGCCGCGACACCAACCTTCGCGTGCTCACCGTGCTGACCTACCTGCGCAGCGCCAACGGCCCCCACCAGCCGTAGGGTAACCGCGCCAGGTCGACAGACCGCCGACGATGTGAAGGTGAATGCACGGTGATTGACCTCAAGGCCGCCCGCCAGGAGCCGCAGCGGTACCGGCAGGCCCTGGCCCGCCGGGGCGCCGAGGCGGAGTTCGACGAGCTGCTCGATGCCGACCGGCGGTGGCGGGAGGTCACCGAGCGGGTCGACCAGCTGCGCGCGGCGCAGAAGCGGCGGCCGAAGTCGGCGCCGACGCCGGACCAGATCGAGGAGCTCAAGCGCGCCAGGGAGCAGCTGCGCCGGTCCGAGGAGGAGCTGGCCGAGGCGAACCGCCAGCGCGACCTGCTGCTGGCGACGATCCCGAACCTGCCGGACCCGTCCGCGGCGGAGGGCATGACCGAGGAGGACGCCGAGGTCGTCCGCGCCTGGGGCGAGCCGCCGCGGTTCGACTTCGAGCCGAAGGACCACCTGGAGCTCGGCTCGCCGAGCGGCTGGATCGACCTCGCGCGCGGCGCCAAGGTGGCGGGCTCGCGGTTCGCCTACCGGTTCGGCGACGTCGCGCTGACCGAGCTCGCGCTGTACCGGTTCGTACTGGACTACCTGGTCGGCAAGGGTTTCATGCCGATGCTGGGACCGGTGCTGGCGGGCGAGCGGGCGATGTACGGCACCGGGTTCCTGCCGACCGACGAGACGAACCTGTACCGGCTGGAGAAGGACGACCTGTACCTGACCGGCACCTCGGAGGTCGCGCTCGCCGGCGTGCACATGGACGAGCGCCTCGACGAGGACCGGCTGCCGCTGCGCTACGCGGCGTTCTCGACGAACTTCCGCCGGGAGGCCGGGGCGGCCGGCAAGGACACCCGCGGCATGTTCCGCGTGCACCAGTTCGACAAGGTCGAGATGTTCGTCTACAGCCTGCCCGAGCATTCGGCACAGATCCACGAGGAACTACTGGCGATCGAAGAGGAGATCGTGCAGGCGCTCGGCCTTCCGTACCGGGTGATGAACATCGCGGTCGGCGACCTCGGAGCGCCGGCCGCCAAGAAGTACGACATCGAGGCGTGGTATCCGAGCCAGCAGCGCTACCGCGAAATCACCTCGTGCTCCAACACGACCGACTACCAGGCCAGGCGGCTCGGCATCCGGGTGCGCCGCGAGGGCCGGCTGGAGCCGGTGCACACGCTCAACGGCACCGGGGCGACGGCCAGGGCGCTGCTCGCGATCATGGAGAACTTCCAGGACGAGCGCGGCGTGGTCGCGGTACCAGCGGTGTTGCAGCGCCACGGCGCGCCGGCGACGATCGGCAACCGGGCCGGCTGACCGGCACCACGCGGACTGACAATCTCGCCTTCCACTTCGCCGGTTGGGCGTCATCGGGCACGCGCCGTACCGTTGCATTCCGGTGGAACCGGCAATCGGCCGGAACCGAACGGTCATGCGAAAGGGCGGGGGCGCATGTCGGCGCACAAGGACTGGCTTGTCAGCTGCACAGATATTGCCGGCCGGCGCAGGGAACTCATCATCCGCAGTGAGCGCGGGCGGGTCGTGATCACCGCGCCGCCAGGTGAAACGGCGGTGCTCGCGCCGCCGGAGGCGGGCCGGCTGCGCACGGCCCTGGAGGACGCGATCATCAACG
>DASSUA010000296.1:0-2760 GCA_035707525.1 Pseudonocardiaceae bacterium | reverse complement strand
CCAGGAACTCACCGCAGTCCGGGTTGGCGCAGAACTGTGCGCCGTCGGCGTTGGCATGGCCACATGCCCGGCAGATGATGCTCATGTGCTCGCCTCCTGAGTGTCGGTGTGGCCGGTTCTTCGTGGCCTGGGCTCAGTTCGCCGTCGGGGCCCAGCTCGCCAGGGCCAGGTACGGGCCGAACTCGCGCTCCAGGCAGAGCCGGCCGAGCTTTCGGTACTCGCGCGCCACCGCGCCCACAAGGTCTGCCATGCCGACCGGGCGCCGCGCCGCAGCCGCGAGGTACGCCGCGGTCACCGCCGCCGACCGGATATGCCCGCCGGCCAGCTCGAACGCGGCAGCCAGGAAGCCAAGATCCACATCGGACGCCCGAGGCAGCGCTCCGCCCAGGCACCGGTCCCACAGCGCCAGGCGCAGCTTCTCGTCCGGCAGCGGGAAGTCGACGACCACGTCCAACCGGCGGGTGAACGCCTCGTCGAGGTTGGCGCGCAGGTTGGTGGCGAGGACCGCGATGCCGTCGAACGTCTCCATCCGCTGCAACAGGTATGCGCTCTCGATGTTGGCGTACCGGTCGTGCGCGTCGCGCACCTCGGACCGCTTGCCAAAGATGGCGTCGGCCTCGTCAAAGAGCAGGACGCCGTTGACACCGGCCGCCTCGGCGAAGATGCGCTCGAGGTTCTTCTCGGTCTCCCCCACGTACTTGTCCACGACCGTGGCCAGGTTGACCGTGTAGAGATCCAGGCCGAGCGAGGCCGCGACCACCTCGGCCGACATGGTCTTGCCGGTGCCGGAGTCACCGGCGAAGAGGCCGGTGAGGCCGCGCCCGCGTCCACCACCCGGGCGCATCCGCCACTCGTCGAGCACCTGGTCGCGGTGGCGCGCCCGGGCCGCAAGCTCGCGGAGCTGGCCGAGTACGGGCGCGGGCAGCACCAGGTCCGCCCAGCCGACAGCCGGCTCGATACGCCGGGCGAGCCGCTCCAGGCCGGCGGCGTTCTGGCTGCGGGCGCCGTGGCGCAGCAGCTCGGCGGTGACCGTACCGTCGCCAGCCAGCGCCGACAGCGTCGCCGCCGCCGCGGCCCGGCGGATCTGCGGCGGGCCGAGCGTGAAGTGGGCGGTCACCGCGGCCGGGTCCACGCCGGCCGCGAGCCGGCCGTCGAGCGCCGCGCGCCACACCCCGGCCCGGACCGCGACCGGCACCGGCGCCGCGTCCATGCGCAGCGGTGGGCGTGCGCTCCAGCGCGGGTCGAAGCCGGCGCTGCCGTAGAGCACCAGCGGCACCGCCGCCCGCGCGAAAGTGTCGAGCACCCCAGGGCAGCCGGCGCCATCCAGCGGACCGAGCACAACGCCTGCCCCGCGCAGCAGCGCCTCGCGCAGCAGCGGCCGGGCCAGCTCGGGAGCCTCGGCCAGGCGTGCGGCATCGACCGCGAGCGCCGCCATGCCGAGCCGGGCCAGGGCCGTGACGCCGAGGGCCAGGCCGCTTCCGCCACAACGTTCCCGCAGGTACGCCAGGCCGGCACCGCCACGCAGCGCCCGGGCGAGCGGGTCGGCGTCGGGCAGCCCCGGCACGGGTTCGGCCGCGCCATCGAGCACCGGGGCGAGGACCGGGTCGGGCCGGTCGTCACCGAGCAGGTAACCGACGACCCGGTCGGGCACCCGCAGGGTGCGCGACAGGAACGGCCGGTCCGGCTCCTCCACGGCCAGCAGCCCGCTCGCGACCAGCGGCGCGTCCGCGTCGAGCCGGGACCGGCCGGCCGCGGACGCCTCCGGCACCCCGCACAGCCGCAGGGCCAGGCCGGCGGTTGGCCGGCGGCGGGTCACGTCGTCGTTGAGGTACCCGTAGAACTGCTCGAAGCGACTGTCCACATCGGGCGCCAGCGCCACCAGCAGCAGCTCGGTGTCGAGCGCGGTGAGCCCGGCCGCGGCGGGCAGCAGGCCGGCCTGGTGCGGCGCCGCCGCGAACGGCTCCCGGCGGCCGGCGAGCAGCTCGTCGATCGCCTCGTCGGACAGGTAGAGGCCGCGGAACGGGTCGTCCGGGGCCGGGTCGCCGGCGCGGCGTGCAGCCACCGCCCCCCGGATACGGCGCTCCAGGCCGGCCAGGCGGCCGAGTACGTCGGCGAGCTCGGCCATCAGCCACTCCGCACCCGGGCCATTGCCACCCGGTCGCCAGGAGCGTCCGGGTGCGGGCGGTGGCCGACCTGCCCGTCGCCATCGACGTCGATGCGCAGCCCGTCCTCCACCGGCGGACCCGCCGGGTAGGCGCGGCCGGCGTCTACCGGCGCGCTCACCACCAGGTCCAGCGACGGTTTCAGCTCGCCGCCGAGTGCCGTCCAGACGTCGGCAAAGGCCCGGTCCTCGGGTGGCGGCAACGCGACGGTCATGGGCACGGGCAGCCCCAGCGCGGCGAGCGAGCCGTTGAGCAGCGCGGGCGGCAGCGCCTCGTAGCGCAGCAGCGTCACCAGCAGGCCTGACAGCAGCCGGTGCTCGTCCTCCGGGCGCTGGGTCCAGGCCGTGATGAGGTACGACATCTTGACATACCTGGGCGGCAGGTGTCGTGCAGCGACGCGCCCGTCCGAGCCGTACTCGTTGAGCAGCCCTCGCTGCCGGCGGCGCAGGTCCTCGCGGATGTCGTAGAGGTACATGTTCACGGTCGGCGCGTTGCGCCGGGCGGCCCAGTCCTTGGTCGGCGCGTCGAGCGCGATCTCCACGTCGGTGCCCCGCAGCGCCTCGGTGCGCAGGACCTGACGCAGCGCATCATCCACCTC
>DASSUA010000295.1:0-11179 GCA_035707525.1 Pseudonocardiaceae bacterium | reverse complement strand
CGGTTCCCCTCGCATTCGTCATGGTCCGCAGACATTTGGACACCCCGGTCGGGCGAGAGGAGGCTCGGCCGCCAGCCGTGGCGTCGAAAGGCCCTTATTTCGCCATTCCAGCGTCGGCCCCGGCAGATGCCGGCGGACAGTGCCCAAAGGTCTTGCGGTGTGGTGCCGTTCAGCCCCCCGCGCCGAACGGCGCGGTCCGCGCGGCGTTGGTACCCGGGCCCGGAACCCGTGGCGGGCGACCATCTACGCTGGGATTCCATGACTGCGCCCGAGTCGGTCTGGGCAGCGCTGGAGCCGCTGCTGCCCAAGGTCGCCAAGCCCGTTCAGTACGTTGGCGGCGAGCTCAACGCGACGACCAAGGACTGGGACCGGACCGCGGTGCGCTGGACGCTCATGTACCCCGACGCCTACGAGGTCGGCCTGCCCAACCAGGGCGTCATGATCCTCTACGAGGTGCTCAATGAGCAGCCGGACGTGCTCGCCGAGCGGACCTACGCGGTGTGGCCCGACCTCGAGGCGCTCATGCGCGAGCACGGCGTGCCGCAGTTCACCCTCGAGGCGCACCGACCGGTCGGCGCGTTCGACCTGCTCGGCGTGAGCTTCGCGACCGAGCTCGGGTATACCAACCTGCTGACCGCGCTCGACCTGGCCGGCATCCCATTGCACAGCGATGACCGGACCGACGGTCAGCCGATCGTGATCGCCGGCGGGCACGCCGCGTTCAACCCGGAGCCGATCGCCGACTTCATCGACGCGGCGGTGCTCGGTGACGGCGAGGAGGCGGTGCTGGAGATCACCGCCGCGGTCCGGGACTGGAAGGCGCAGGGCCGGCCGGGCGGCCGCGGTGAGCTGCTGACCCGGCTCGCCCGGCTGGACGGGGTCTACGTTCCCGGCGGCTACGCCGTCAGCTACCTGCCCGACGGGCGGCTGCGGGGCGTCGTGCCGGACCGCTACGGCGCGCCGCGGCGGGTGACCAAGCGGACGACGATGAACCTCGACGAGTGGCCGTACCCGCGCCGGCCGCTGGTGCCGGTCGCCGAGAGCGTGCACGAGCGGATGAGCGTGGAGATCTTCCGCGGCTGCACGCGCGGCTGCCGGTTCTGCCAGGCGGGCATGATCACCAGGCCGGTGCGCGAGCGCTCGGCCCAGGGGATCGGCGAGATCGTGCAGCACGGTCTGGAGGCGACCGGGTTCACCGAGGTCGGCCTGCTGTCGCTGTCCAGCGCCGACCACTCGGAGATCGCCGAGATCACCAAGGGCCTGGCCGACCGCTACGAGGGCACCAACACGGGACTGTCGCTGCCGAGCACCAGGGTCGACGCCTTCAACATCGACCTGGCCAACGAGCTGACTCGAAACGGCCGCCGCTCGGGTCTGACGTTCGCGCCGGAGGGCGGCAGCGAGCGGATCCGCAAGGTGATCAACAAGATGGTCTCAGAGGAGGACCTCATCGGCACCGTCAGCGCCGCCTACGCGGCCGGCTGGCGCCAGGTCAAGCTGTACTTCATGTGCGGGCTGCCGACCGAGACCGACGACGACGTGCTGCAGATCGCCCGGCTGGCGCACGAGGTGATCAGGGCCGGGCGGGTGGCGTCTGGCCGGACCGACATCCGCTGCACCGTCTCAATTGGGGCGTTCGTGCCCAAGCCGCACACGCCCTTCCAGTGGGCCGCCCAGGAGCATCCCGAGGTGGTCGACGCGCGGCTGCGCGCGCTGCGCCAGGCGATCAACGCGGACCGGCGGCTCGGCCGCAACGTCGGCATGCGTTACCACGACGGCGAGCCGTCGCTCATCGAGGGCCTGCTGTCGCGGGGGGACCGAAGGGTCGGCCGGGTGATCGAGCGGGTGTGGCGGCAGGGCGGCCGGTTCGACGGCTGGCACGAGCACTTCTCGTATGAGCGCTGGGTGGACGCGTGCGCGGCCGAGCTGGAACCGCTGGGCGTCTCCCTGGCCTGGTTCACCACCAGGCAACGCGGGGGTGGTGAGATCCTGCCGTGGGACCACCTCGACGCCGGCCTGGACAAGGACTGGCTGTGGGCCGACTGGCAGAACGCGCTCGACGAGCGCGAGCAGGACGACTGCCGGTGGACGCCGTGCTTCGACTGCGGGGTCTGCCCGGATCTGGGCACCGCCATCCAGATGGGTCCGAGCGGCCGCCGTCTGCTGCCGATCGCACCGGCCGAACGAGGTACTCCAGTGCGCAATCCGGCGCTGTCCGGCTAGGTGAGCCTTGTCAGCGGGTGCACATGCTGATTACCGTCGCCACGGCCGTTTCTGCCGGTCACGCCGGGTAGCCAGGTTGGAGGTTTCGCCGGTGCAGCTCACCGCTCGCACCGCCGCAGTGATCACAGCGGTGGTCCTGCTCGCCGCCGGGTCCGCGGCGCACCCGTCAGCCTCGGTGGCGCACGCGCAACCCGGCGAGCGCCCGGTGTGCGCGGCGGACCTGCCCCGGCTGCGTTATGTCGTGCTGTTCGCCGAGGCCACTGAGCGGGCGGCGGCCGAGGCGGCGATCCATGCGGCGTGCGGCGCCCCGGTCGTCTTCTACCCGGAGATCGCGGTGGCGGTGGCGAGCACGACCGACAGCGCGTTCGCCGACCGCATCGGGCGCGACCGCGCCTACAGCGCCCAGGCGGAGGCGCTGACCGGCACCGAACCGCCGGCGTCCACGGTGCGCGCCGCCTCGCGCAGCGGTCGTGCGCTCGTCGGTGTGACGGCGCCCAAGCGCGAGCAGCGCGGCGAGGCGGAGCCGTGGAACCTGGCGATGATCAGGGCCGGCAAGGCGCACGAGGTCACGGCCGGCAGTCGTGAGGTGCTGGTCGGCGTGCTCGACAGCGGCGTCGACGCCAACCACCCCGAGCTGCGCGCCGCGGTCGACCGCTCCGCCTCGGCCGGCTGCACGACCGGCAAGCCGGACCCGGGGCCGTCGAGCTGGCGACCGTCGAGCCCGCACGGAACCCACGTGGCGGGCCTGATCGTGGCCGCCGCCGACGGAGCCGGTGTCACCGGGGTCGCCCCCGGCGTGCGGATCGCCTCGGTCAAGGTGGTCGACGAGGGCGGCTACATCTATCCGGAGTACGCGGTGTGCGGGTTCGTCTGGGCCGCGCGGCAGGGCATGCGCATCACCAACAACAGCTACTTCGTCGACCCGTGGCTGTTCACCTGCCGGGACCAGCCCGGGCAGGCGGTCGCCCACGAGGCGGTCCGCCGGGCGGCCGCCTACGCCACCGCCAGCGGCGTGCTCTCCGTCGCCGCCGTCGGCAACGAGGCCGCCGACCTCGCCTACCCCGGCGTCGACACGCGCAGCCCGAACAATGCCAAGCAGCCGCGGCGCCGCCCGGTCGACGAGACCTGCGACGTGCTGCCCGCCGGGTTGCCGGGTGTGCTCGCCGTGTCCGCGGTCGGCGCCCAGGGCGTCAAGTCCTCCTACAGTTCCTACGGCGCCGGCGTCGTCGACCTCACCGCGCCGGGCGGGGACGTCCGGCAGCGCGCGGTGGGGCAGGCGAGCGGCTGCGTGCTGTCGACCATGCCGGGCGGTGGGTACGGCCGCATGTGCGGCACGTCGATGGCCACGCCGCACGTCGCCGGGGTCGCCGCGCTGGTGGCTTCGCAGCACCCGAAGGCCGGCCCGGACGAGCTGACCCGGGCCGTGGTGGGCTCCGCGAGCCCGCTGGGCTGCCCGGGTCGCTACGACCCGAACTCCGACGGCCGATCCGACGCCAGCTGCACCGCGGACGGCGAGGGCAACGGCTTCTACGGCCACGGGATGCTGGACGCGCTGGCCGCGGTGTCCAGATGAGCCGGCACGGCGGCGGGGCGGCGCCGCGACCTTCCGAGCCCGCCGCGCAGAAGCTGCGGCTGCGTTACGCCAAGCGCGGCCGGCTGCGGTTCGCCTCGCACCGCGACGTGGCGCGCGCGTTCGAGCGGGCGCTGCGCGCGGCCGGGGTTCCGATGGCCTACTCGCAGGGGTTCAGCCCGCACCCACGGGTGTCTTGGATCGGGGCGGCGCCGACCGGGGCGGCCAGCGAGGCCGAGTACGTGGAGATCCAGCTCGTGCGGCCGCTCGACCCGCAGCTCGTGCGCCGGGAGCTCGACGCCGCGCTGCCGGAGGGGCTCGACGTGCTCGAGGCGGTGCAGGCGCGCGGCGGTTCGCTGGCCGAGCGCATCGACGCCAGCCGGTGGCGCATCGAGCTGCCCGGGGTCGACCACGGCGAACTGACCGCCGCGGTAGCCGAGCTCCTGACCCGCGACCATGTGCTGGTCGAGCGCCTCGGCAAGGACGGCGTGCGCACGATCGACACGCGAGCCGCGCTGATCAGCCTGAGTGTGGAGGAGTCCACGCAGTCGTGTGGGATACTGGTCACGGTTGTGCGGCAGGTTACGCCTGCGGTGCGACCCGACGACGTGCTGAGTGCACTGTTCGTCGTCGCCGGCCTGAAAGCGGCGGCGCCCGCCAGGGCGTGCCGCGAGGCACAAGGTCGGCTCGACGACGAGGGTGAGCTCGTCGACCCGCTCAGCCCCGACCGGGCCGGTGACCGACCAGCGGTCGGGCCGATCGGGCAGGGGGCCTGAGGGCCAGCGCACGGCGTCGACGACGAGCCATCGCGGCCGCCGCGGAGGACCCACCGAGGCGACCGGGTGCACCGAAGGATTGCCGTCGCCCACGGGCGGCGGAAGGAGACGAGGACCTCGTCAGCAGGCGCTGCCGGGGTGACAAATGAACATGCCCCTGCGCGGCCGCGTGCTGGTAGCACGCGCCCGGGGGCGGAGGAGATGGATGTCGAACACAGACGTTCCCGCCGCATCAGCCGGCGGGGGCACCGGGGTACCTGCGGACCGGTTGCCTGAGGACCTGCCACCGAAGATCCGGGTCCATGCGCTCGCCAAGCTGCTCGGCGTGACCAGCAGGGACGTGCTCGCGGCGCTCAACGACATCGGCAACCCGGTGCCGAGTGCGTCGTCGACGGTCGCCAGGGCGGTGGTGCTGCGGGTGGCCGAGATGCTGCTGCCGGAGCCGGCCGAACCCGCCGAGGCGGACCCGGACGAGCTGGGTGACGCGGCGCTGGCCACACCGCTGGTGCCGGTGTTCGCCGCGCCGCAGCCGCTGTTCATGCCGCCGCAGCCGGTCGCGACGCCGGCCAAGCCGGCCAGGGGCGGCGCCTGGGATGACGCCGACGACGACGCGTACGACGAGGCCGAGCAGGACGCCGACGTCGACGTCGACGATGCGATCGCGGCCGACCAGGACGAGGAGACCCTCGGCGGGCGCCGTCGCCGTCGCCGCGGGCGGCGCGGCCGCGGCCGGGGCAAGGGCGGCGCCGGGGAGGATGGCGACGAGGCCGACGAGCCGGATGAGGCGGTGACGTCCACGGCAGCCTCCGAGACCTCCGAGTCCTACGCGGTCGACGACGACCAGGCCGAGGATGACGACGAGGGCGCCGAGGCGGACACCGACGGCAGCGGCACGCGCCGGCGCCGCCGGCGGCGGCGCCGCAAGGGCACCACCGAAGAGGAGGCGCCGCGCGAGGACGACCCGCCCAACACCGTCGTGCACATCCGGGAGAGCCGTCCCGCCGCGCGGGCGAGCGAGTCGGACGACGGCGTGCAGGGGGTCAAGGGATCGACCCGGCTGGAGGCCAAGCGGCAGCGCCGCCGTGACGGTCGCGAGGCCGGGCGCCGCCGGCCGCCGATCCTGTCCGAGGCGGAGTTCCTGGCCAGGCGCGAGTCGGTGGACCGGACGATGGTCGTGCGCGAGCACGAGAAGGCCCGCTCCGAGAACGGCACGAGCGTGCAGATCGGCGTGCTCGAGGACGGCGTGCTCGTCGAGCACTTCGTCACCTCGGCCGTCAGCGGGTCGCTCGTCGGAAACGTGTACCTGGGCCGCGTGCAGAACGTGCTGCCCAGCATGGAGGCCGCATTCGTCGACATCGGCCGCGGCCGCAACGCCGTGCTCTACGCCGGCGAGGTCGACTGGGACGCCGCCGGGCTCGAGGGCAAGGCGCGCAAGATCGAGCAGGCGCTCAGCACCGGCGACAGCGTGCTGGTGCAGGTCACCAAGGACCCGGTCGGGCACAAGGGGGCCAGGCTGACCACCCAGATCAGCCTCGCCGGCCGGTTCCTGGTCTACGTGCCGGGCGGCGGTGCGACCGGGATCAGCCGCAAGCTGCCCGACACCGAGCGGCGCCGGCTCAAGGAGATCCTCAAGCGGATCGTGCCCGAGGACGCCGGCGTGATCATCCGCACCGCCTCCGAGGGCATCAGCGAGGACGCGCTCGCCAGGGACGTTCGGCGGCTACAGGCGCAGTGGAAGGTCATCAAGACCAAGTCGGAGGCGGCTTCCAACGGCAGGTCGAACGCTCCGGCGCTGCTGTACGAGGAGCCCGACCTGCTGATCAAGGTCGTCCGGGACCTGTTTACGGAGGACTTCTCGGCGCTGGTCGTGCAGGGCTCCGGCGCGTGGGACACGATCGACGCCTACATCCGGCATGTCGCGCCGGACCTCGCGCCGCGGCTGCGCCGCCACGTCGGCCCGGCCGACGTGTTCACCGAGTTCCGCATCGACGAGCAGATCACCAAGGCGCTCGACCGCAAGGTGTGGCTGCCCTCCGGTGGCTACCTGGTGATCGACCGCACCGAGGCCATGACCGTCATCGACGTCAACACCGGCAAGTTCACCGGTGCGGGCGGCAACCTCGAGGAGACCGTCACCCGCAACAACCTCGAGGCCGCCGAGGAGATCGTCCGCCAGCTCCGGCTGCGCGACATCGGCGGCATCATCGTGATCGACTTCATCGACATGGTCCTGGAGTCCAACCGGGACCTGGTGCTGCGCCGGCTCACCGAGTGCCTCGGCCGCGACCGCACTCGGCACCAGGTCGCCGAGGTGACCTCGCTCGGGCTCGTCCAGATGACCCGCAAGCGCGTCGGCACCGGCCTCATCGAGGCCTACTCGCAGCTGTGCGAGCACTGCCGGGGCCGCGGGCTGATCGTCACCACCGAGCCGGCCGACCGCCAGGAGACCCCGGAGCCGGCGGCCGCCAGGCGTACCAGGGCCCGCGGCAAGGCCGCTGACGGCAAGGCGGCTGAGGTCAAGGCGGCTGAGGTCAAGGCCGCCGAAGTCAAGGCCGCCGAGGTGGCCGCCGAAGCGGCCGAGCCCGTCGACGTCCGCGTGCCCGACCCCAGGTCTCCCGAGGCCCCGGCGGCCGCCGGGGCGAAGGAGGGTTCCAACGGCAAGTCCGCCGCTGCGGAGGCGGCGCCGTCGAAGCCGACCGGCCGCTCCAGGAGGTCCAGGCGCGCCGAGGCGCAGGCGCCCGTCGAGCCGGCCGAGCCGCCCGTTGCCGCCGCGCAGGCGGTGGACGCCGACCTCGCCGGCCAAGCGGCCCCCACCCAACCCGCCCCTGATCAACCGCCATCCGATCTGCCGTCGACAGGCCAACCGTTGACCGGCCAGCCGGCCGCCTCCAGCGAGTCGCTGACCGGCCTGCCGTCCACCACGGCGGACGTTGCCGCGAGTCCCGCCGGAGGTGCCGGGCCCGCCGAGGGCGCGGCCGGCAGCTCCACCGGCGACACCGCGGTTCCCGAGGACGCCACCGACGCACCCGGTGGCCGCCGGAGCCGCCGGCGCCGCGCCGCCTCGAGGCCGGCCGGACCGCCGGTTGCCGAGGAGGCCCCCCCTGCCGACAACGAGCTGCCGGTCACCAGGGACGTCTCGCAGGTCGGCTAGGCGCTCCCCGGGTGGGGAGCTAGCGCTCGACGGCCGCCGGCAAGCCTCACACCGCCGGTGAGCCGGCGCGGCCGGCGCACGAGGCTGTGCCGAGCCAGCTGTGCGGGTTGCCGGCCCAACACCAGCCGAGCTTCGGCGCGCCCCTGCTGATCCACAGTGCCGGCACCCGCCGGTCGCCGTGGCGGGAGCCGGCGAGCGAGAAGCAGTTGTTCTTCTCCAGCGCCTGCGGGTAGTGCGTGATCAGTGCGATGCCCTCGTCGACGGTGAGCGGGCTCCGGCGCTGCGCGGTGATCGTCTCCAGGGCCCGGTCCGGCGTCACGTTGAGCGTTTCCTTGCCGCGGTCGACGTCGAACATCAGGTAGGCCGGGCCGGCCGGCACCGGCACGTGCTCGATGGGGGAGAACCCGCGCAGGTCATCCGGCTCGAACGCGGCGTGGCCCGGCCGTCCCCGCAGCTCGGTGAGCGCCATGGTCTCCTCCGGCGGTACCAGGGTGATCACGAGCACGAACGGCACCCGCGCCGGGGTCGGCGGGTTGACCGCCTCGCCCCGATCGACGGCAACCCGCCGCAGCGGCGCGACCAGACCCGTGAACGACTCCTCGGACAGGCCGCTCAGCGCCGGATAGCCCTTGTCGATCAGGGTGGCCACCTGCCGGTCGAACTCGGCCTGCACCTCGAACCCCATTGGCGAACCCTCCCGTCGCGGAACCCCCAACCGTACAGTGTACGGAATCCACGATTGACCAACGTCACGTGTGCGGCGCGCCGTAGGTTCGGCGCCATGTCCGTCGGGCCGCCCAACTACGAGACGTTCATCCCCGGCGGCACCGCCGGCACGCTGGCGGGCCGGCGACCTGTACCTGCGGCGGATCGCCTGAGCGGCCCGATTTTGACCGGCGACAGGCCGCCCCGTAACCTTGCTGTCGGCCCGCCACGCGGCGGGCTCCATCGTGCGCCCAAAGTTGTTCGAGAACGGGCGGCTCACTACGCGGGAGACGAGCGAAGGAACATGTACGCCATCGTCAAGACAGGCGGAAAGCAGTACAAGGTGGCGGTCGGCGATGTCGTCGATGTCGAGCTGCTCGACGGCGAGCCGGGGACCGAGGTCACGCTGCCGGCGCTGCTCGTCGTGGACGACGGTGAGCTGACCACCGATGCCGACGAGCTCGCCAGGGTAGCCGTCACCGGCAAGGTGGTCGCCCAGACCAAGGGCCCCAAGATCCGTATCCACAAGTTCAAGAACAAGACCGGTTACCACAAGCGCCAGGGCCACCGCCAGCGGCTGACCCGCGTCGAGGTCACCGGAATCAGCAAGTAAAGGAAGCCGGCAGCCATGGCACACAAGAAGGGCGCGTCCAGCTCGCGCAACGGCCGCGACTCCAACGCCAAGCGGCTTGGCGTCAAGCGGTTCGGCGGGCAGCTCGTCAACGCCGGCGAGATCCTCGTCCGCCAGCGCGGCACCAAGTTCCACCCCGGCGTCAACGTCGGCCGCGGCGGCGACGACACGCTGTTCGCGCTGGCCGCCGGTGCCGTCGAGTTCGGCAGCCGGCGTGGCCGCAAGACCGTCAACATCGTCCCGGCGCAGGACTGACGCCGGGACAGCCACTCAGCACCAGGCACGGGCGGGCCCGGACGAGTTCCGGCCCCGCCTTTTCGCTGTTCAAGGTCGTTCCGGAGAGGAGGTGCACCAGGTATGTCCAGGTTCGTGGACCGGGTGACGATCCACGCCGTCGCCGGCGACGGCGGCTCCGGCTGCTCCTCGGTGCACCGGGAGAAGTTCAAGCCGCTCGGCGGCCCGGATGGCGGCAACGGCGGTCGCGGCGGTGACGTCGTGCTCGTCGTCGACTCGGGCGTGCACACCCTGCTCGACTTCCACTACCGGCCGCACGCCAAGGCCGGCAACGGCCGCCCGGGCCAGGGCAGCAACCGCGACGGCGCCGCCGGGGAGGACCTGGAGCTGCAGGTGCCGGATGGCACGGTCGTGCTCGACGAGGACGGCGAGCTGCTGGCCGACCTGGTCGGTCACGGCACCCGGCTGGTGGCCGCCGCCGGCGGCCGCGGAGGCCTCGGCAATGCGGCGCTCGCCTCGCGCGCCCGGAAGGCCCCGGGGTTCGCGCTCCTCGGCGAGCCCGGCGAGCGGCGCGATCTTGTCCTCGAGCTGAAGTCGATGGCCGACGTCGGCCTCGTCGGTTTCCCGTCGGCCGGCAAGTCGTCGCTGGTGGCCGTGCTGTCGGCGGCGAAGCCGAAGATCGCCGAGTACCCGTTCACCACGCTCGTGCCCAACCTCGGCGTGGTGCGCGCCGGCGAGGACACCTTCACGATCGCCGACGTGCCGGGGCTGATTCCCGGCGCGAGCCAGGGCAAGGGGCTTGGCCTGGACTTCCTGCGCCACATCGAGCGCTGCGCCGTGCTCGTGCACGTCGTGGACTGCGCGACCGAGGAGCCCGGTCGAGACCCGGTGTCCGACGTCGACGCCCTGGAACGCGAGCTCGCGCAGTACACCCCGCTGCTCGGCGGTGACCTGGCGACCCGGCCGCGCATCGTCGCCCTGAACAAGGTCGATCTTCCGGAGGGTGCGGAGCTGGCCGAACTGGTGCGCGGCGAGCTCGCCGGGCGTGGCTGGCCGGTGTTCGAGATCTCCACGCTGACCCGCCGCGGGCTCCGCGAGCTGACCTTCGCGATGGCCACCGCGGTCGCCGAGCACCGGGAGAGCCAGCCGCCGCCGGCGCCGACCAGGCTCGTTCTGCGTCCGGCCGCCGTCGACGACGCCGGGTTCAGCGTCGAGCCGGACCCGGAGCTGCCCGGCGGGTTCGTCGTGCACGGCGAGCGGCCGCTGCGGTGGGTCCGGCAGACCAACTTCGGCAACGCCGAGGCGGTCGGCTACCTCGCCGACCGGCTGGCCCGGCTCGGGGTCGAGGACGAGCTGGCCAGGCTCGGCGCCAAGCCGGGGGCGGCGGTCACGATCGGGTCGATGACGTTCGACTGGGAGCCCACCATCCCGGCCGACGTGGCGGCGGCCGTGCGGTCGCGCCGGGGCAGCGACCCGCGCCTGGACACCAGCTCCCGGGTGTCCGCCGCCGAGCGCAAGGCGGCCAGGACCGCCCGCCGCGGCCCGTCAGACGCGGACACCTCGGCAGACCCAGGGGACGACGCTTGACCGGACGCTTGACCGGACGCTTGACCGCCAGGGACGCGGTCGCCTCGGCCGGCCGTCTCGTGGTGAAGGTGGGCTCCTCGTCGCTGACCAGCCTCGACGGTGGCCTCGACCACGCCAGGCTGGCCGCCCTCGTGGCCGCCGTCGTCGCCCGGGTGCGCGCCGGCTCCCAGGTGGTGCTGGTGTCCTCCGGCGCGATCGTGGCCGGGCTCGCGCCGCTGCGGCTGCCGCGCCGGCCGCGTGACCTGGCCACCCAGCAGGCCGCCGCGAGCGTAGGGCAGCTCGCGCTCGCCCACGCCTACGCC
>DASSUA010000294.1:0-4602 GCA_035707525.1 Pseudonocardiaceae bacterium | reverse complement strand
GCCGGGCCGGAGAAGCGCGCATGCTGCTGCTACCTCACGACCCGATCGATCGCCACCAAAGGCTCCACCCGCCAATGCGTCCAGTGCTCCACGGCACAGTAAGGCAGGCGTTGGCCTCAGGCCCGGCGGCGCGCCGTCAGGGCCTCGTCCGAGTCGCAGTGCCACAGCGCCCCGCCAGCGGCGCGATGTGAAGGCGATCGCCCATCAGTGACGTTTCAGGCGAGGGTGCACCACCGGACGGACCGGGACGCGTCAAAGGCGTCATCCATTCTTCTTCGCTGCACTGACGGGTGTCCGACGCTGCCGGTTCGTACTTATGCGGCCCGTTTCGGCCGACGGTCGGTGGATCGGGCACTCGTGGCGCCACTGGTGCCGAGTTGTTCGAGGATCTCCGAGACGTCGGGGGCGAGGAGGGGCTTGGCGATGTAGTAGGTGTCGGTGACGTCCTCGCTGGCGTGCCCGAGTTGGGCTGCGGCGCTCTTGGTGTCGGCCTCCTTGACCTGGTAGGGAGCGGTTTACGGACCATGCTGAATACCTGTGATCGAGGCGGGGTGCGAGGAGGGTATTCGTCAGGGTTGGTGAGGATGATCGCGGGCCAGTTGGGCGGCGTAGTGGGACCAGTCGCCGCCGGCTTGGTGCATCCATTTGGCGGCGGTGGTTTCGTGCAGGCCGAGGAGGTCGGCGAGGACTGCGGCGGGTAGTTGGCCGGCGAGGTCGAGCAGGGCGGCACGGCGCGCGGTCTGGGCGTAGATGCCGAGGATGCGTAGGCGTTCACCGAGTCTGGCCGCGGTGATGGGACGTCCGGGTAGGTGTCCGGGGAACAGCCAGGTGGTGTCGGGTGGGGATCCGACACCGCGGTAGCTGCGCCCGTTGGTGATCAGCTGGTGGGTGGCGTTGGCGAGGGGATCGGGCATGGGCGCGTCGTGCCGGCCGAGTCGGACGAAGGTCTGGTTGTCGCGGCGGGTGACCTGGTTGGTGGTCATCGCGGCGATACGGGACAGCGGTTGGCCGTAGAGCAGCAGGAGGCTGCCGGCGACTCGGTCGGTGGCCTCGATGGTGGTGTCGTGCAGCAGCCGCGCGGCCAGTGCCCAGCGCTGGTCCGGGGCGATGGTGGGGCCGGTTCGGCGGGTAGGCGCCGGTATGGTCAGCGGCTGGCAGTGGCCCCGTGCCGCGGCCCAGGTCAGGAAGTCGCGTGCCTGGCTGGCTGCCGGCCCGGTGCCCAGCCACCGGTCGATGTCGGCTTGTCGGCAGGCGGCCAGGGTGGTGCCGTGGCCGTGTAGCCAGGCCAGCAGGTCGGTGGCGGCGCGGATGTTGTTACGGGCGTGCGCCGTCGGGGTGCGCGGGCGCAAGGCGTTGGTGGCGCTGGCGCGCAGTCGGCGCATCACCTGCCAGGTGGCGTAGGCCTGGATCAGCCGCCGGTCGGCGGCCGGTTGGATGGCCTCCAGCCGTGCGGTCAGCCAGTGCCCGGTGCGGGCCAGTTGTTCGTCGCGGGCCGGCAGCGCCCCGGCGGCGGTGAGCATGTGCCGCAGGTAGTCGGCGGCGCGGCGGTGCGGGTGGGTGTCCAGGGCGTGGTGGGTCAGCGGTAGGCGGCCGGCGGCCACCTCGGCCAGCAGCCCGGCGCCGGCACCGTTGCGCAGCCAGTTCAGCGCGCTGCGCGGTTGCTGGGCGGCGGTGACTGCGTCGAACACGCCGGTTAGCTCGGGGGCAACGGTTCCGATGCCGGCCGATAGAACCTGTTGAGTGCGGCGGCGTAAGCTGCACCGGGCGCAGCGGCTCTTCTCGTAGAGCTTGTCCTCGATCCCGCAGTCGGCGCAGGCGTGGGTGACCGGGATCCCGGCGCAGTCGGCGCAGGTGTCGGCGTGTGGGCCGGGTGGGGCGACCAGCCGCCGGTGCTGGCCACAGCGGGCGCAGGTTCCCCGGCGACGCAGCGCGGCGGTATAACACGGGTCGCAGACCGGCCCTTCCGGCCACCGGGCGGCGGGTGGCCGGTCGGTTCCACAGTGGACGCATATGGCGGTGGCGCGCGGCGCGCATGAGGAGCAGACGGGTCGGCCGGCGGCGGCGAAGGCGCATTCGCGCCACCGGCCGCAGACGGTGCAGGTGGCCGACGGCATTCGGTAGCAGTTGACGCAGATGGTCAGATGGCCGTCTCGGGCGCGCACCGCGGCCGGCGCGGTCCTGCCGCATCGGCCGCAGACCCGGTGGCGCCGCGAGTCGTCGCGGCGCCGGCAGACCTCGCAGACCGGTGCCCCGGTGCTGTCTCGGCCGGCCAGTGGCCGGACCTTGCCGCAGGTGCTGCAGGCCTGTGCGAGCTGCCAGGCGCGGCACCGCTGACATACCCCACCGCCCCGGCCACGGAACAGCGGCTTGCCGGTGCGTGCGCAGACCACGCAGGACGGCACGGCCAGCGCGCATCCGCGGGCGATCAGTTCGGTGACCAGCCGCCCGACCACCGGCGGCGCCCCACACGCAAGGGCGTCGGGGTCGGCGGCCAACGCCAGCGCCAGCTGCCGGAGCGCCTGCCCGCCCGGCGCGGCCGCCGTCACCGCGGCCTCGATTACCGGCCGGGCCAGCAGGCCCTGCGCCGCCGCGACCATCTCGATGACCTCTTCGCGGCGGCAGCGGGGGCAGGCGCGCAGCTGGGATGAGGCAACCTCGTGTCCTGCCGGACAACGGGCCACCGCCGGCTACCGTCCGGGCGCACCGGCGACGCGGGCCCGCACCGGCCGAGGCGGCGACGCCGGCGGCTGGGTAACCGGCTTGCGAGCCGCGGCGGCGGTGACCGGCTCGATCAGGTCACTCGGCCCGCAGCCCAGGATGTCGCACAACGCGGCCAGCGTCAGCAGGCTCAACCGCTCCGGAACGCCGGTCACCAGCCGGTAGACCTGCTCACGGGACAACACCACACCGCGCGAAGCCAACAGCGGCCGCAACTGCGTCGTGGCGTACATGCCCTTGTCGGCCATCAGCCGCCGTAGATGCCACCGGTAGCCGACCTTGCGTGCGGTCATTGCTCGTCCTTCCCCTCGAACGCGCGGGCCAGTGCGGCGCGCAGCATCCGGTTACGCGCGTCCTGCCCCACCGTCGTGTACGTGGCCGTGGTCGACGCCCACGAATGACCCGCCTGCATCTGCACGAACAACGGGTCCACACCGTCCTCGATCAGATGCGAGATATATGAATGGCGCAGGCAGTGAACCGACAACTCGCTCGGCAGCCCAGCCGCCGCACGCCAGACCGCGAACCGCTCGTCCACCGAACGAGGCGAGATCCGCTGCCCACGTTCGGTCAACCACAACGCCGGATGCGACGCCGCCGGACAACCAGGACGCACCTCACCCAGGTACTGCGCCAACGCCTCAGCCGCCCACGGCATCACCGTGGCCACCGCACGGCGCCGCGGCGGGCTACCCCGCATCGCCTTGCCGTAACGCACATGACACACCCCCAACCCACCCAATTGCGGCGCCGCCGGGTTCGGCGCGAAATCCGCCACGTCCAGCATCGCCGCCTCCCGCCGCCGCAACCCCCACCCATAGATCACCTTGAACAGGGTCGCGTCCCGGAAACTCGCCAGCCACCCCTTGCGCCGCGAACCGACCGCGCGGTCCACACTGTCATCGGCCGCGTCGAAGAACGCCTGCAGCTCGGCGCGGGTCAACGGCCGCCGCGCCGCCCTGCCCTCCCGCTCGGCCACATGCACCGCGGTGTTCTGCTCGTGGAACACCTGCACCGGCACCGCTCCGGTCCGCTGCTCACACTCGCTGACCCACCCGTACCGGGGATCACACACATAATCCAAAAACGCCGCCAGCGCCCCCTGGTAGGAACGCACCGTCGAATGCGCCCACCCGCCCGCGGCCACCCACGCCTCCGCCTGCGCCGGCGTCCACTGCCACGGCCAGCAACCGGTAAACCCGGCGAACCGGCGCACCACCCGCTCCCGCTCAGCGATCAGCCGTCCGGTCAGCCGACGCGCCTGCTGCTGACGGCACCACCCCGCCAGCATCTCCTCCAGCAGCACCGCACCCGACGAGACCGGCGCGGCACCATCCGCGGCGACCAGCGCCAGCGCACCCCGCCGTGCCACCATCCCGGCCTCCGCCACACGCATGCGCCAGGTGCATCAACCGGGCACCCAGCCCAACCGATACGGACGCCACATCCTGTCATCCAACGCAACCGGGCGGCCGGCAACCCAACAACCACGGCGTGTCCCAACACCAACCCCGCGCGCCAGCGCGGCACCCAGCCGAACGCCACCCCTACAACAGCGTCCTCACACCATCCCCGAGACGTTGCATCAGATGCAACTCCGCGCCTTTTCAACCGGGTCGCCAAGGTGTGTCGCAGCGAGTGCATGCCGTGGCGGCGCTGTTCGCTGACACGCACGTGCGCCACCCGGGCGTGCTTGACCAGGATCTGATGCAGGTGGTCGTCCTCGGAGAACGGGCCGATCGGGGCGGTGTGGCGGAGGAACACCTGCGGGCAGTCGCTGGCTGGTCGGCCGTTGCGGATGTAGTCGATCACCGCCCAGCCGACGTCCTTCAGCAACGGCAACTGCACCCGGCGACGCGTCTTGGCCTGCACGACGCTCACCTG
>DASSUA010000293.1:0-6733 GCA_035707525.1 Pseudonocardiaceae bacterium | reverse complement strand
CGGACAACGCTCGCACCCTACGTATTACCGCGGCTGCTGGCACGTAGTTGGCCGGTGCTTCTTCTGCAGGTACCGTCACTTGCGCTTCGTCCCTGCTGAAAGAGGTTTACAACCCGAAGGCCGTCATCCCTCACGCGGCGTCGCTGCTTCAGGCTTGCGCCCATTGAGCAATATTCCCCACTGCTGCCTCCCGTAGGAGTCTGGGCCGTGTCTCAGTCCCAGTGTGGCCGGTCGCCCTCTCAGGCCGGCTACCCGTCGTCGCCTTGGTAGGCCACTACCCCACCAACTAGCTGATAGGCCGCGGGCCCATCCTGCACCGCCGGAGCTTTCCACCTCATGAGATGCCTCGCGAGGTCGTATCCGGTATTAGCCCCGGTTTCCCGGGGTTATCCCAGTGTGCAGGGCAGGTTGCCCACGTGTTACTCACCCGTTCGCCGCTCGTGTACCCCGAAGGGCCTTACCGCTCGACTTGCATGTGTTAGGCACGCCGCCAGCGTTCGTCCTGAGCCAGGATCAAACTCTCCGTTGATGTCTCAACTTTGATGATCACTGGTCAATCGAGCTGGTTGTGCTCGTTTGTACCAAAGGAATCCCTGCGCTCAGGGGCTTGACAGCCCGAGCGCAACGGGGTTGTGCTATTTGGCACTGACTTTCGGCACGCTGTTGAGTTCTCAAGGAACAAGCGCACACCGTCCCAGACCTCTCGGCCTGTTCAGGGGCAACCCGTTCATCTTACCCGGTCCTCGGCGGCCCACCAAATCGGTGGCCTAGTCCCGGAAGACCTCGCCCTACGATCCTACCAGAGGTTCAGGCTTGGTCTGACGCCCCGGTCCGACCTGGGTGGCTCTCCGGCCTCCCAGTCCGTCTCCCCGGCGGCGAGGGAAAAGTTACGTGGCTCGGGTGGGTGATGTCAAATCAGATGGATAGGCGGCCAGCGCAGCCGACAGGCTCGACGTTTGCGCAGGTCAGAGCACCCGGACGCCGGCCGTGGAGCGCCGTCCGCGGCGAAGCACGAGCCAACGGCCAGGCAACAGGTCGGTAACGGTGGGTCGCCAGGCCTCCTCGGTGATCTTGACGTTGTTGACGTACGCACCGCCCTCGTTGACCGTGCGCCGCGCCGATCCCCTGCTGTCGGCCAGGCCCGCGGCGACCAGCAGGTCCACGATCGTCGGCTGCTGGTCCAGTCGCACCTCGCCGGTCGGCGCCTGCGCCATGGACGCGGCCAGCGTCCGCTCGTCGAGCTCGCGCAGCTCACCGCGGCCGAACAGGGCCTGGCTGGCCGCCTGGACCCGCCGCCGCTCCGGCTCGCCGTGCACCAGGTCGGTCATCTCCTCGGCGAGCCGGAGCTGGGCCGATCGCGCCTGTGGCCGCTCCCGGGTCTGCCGGTCCAACTCGTCGATCTCCTCGGCGGCCAGGAACGTGAAGTACCGCAGCAGCTGCCCGACCTGGGCGTCGGTGACGTTGAAGAAGTACTGGTACCAGGCGTAGGGCGAGGTGAGGTCCGGATCGAGCCAGAGGTCGCCGCCGCCGGTCGACTTGCCGAACTTGCGCCCCTCGGCGTCGGTCACCAGCGAGAGGGTCAGCGCGTGCGCCTGCTCGCCGGTGACCCGGCGGATCAGGTCGACCCCGCCGACGATGTTGCCCCACTGGTCCGAGCCGCCGATCTGCAGCCGGCAGCCGTGCCGCCGGAACAGCTGCAGGTAGTCGTTGGACTGCAGGAGCAGGTAGCTGAACTCGGTGTACGACATGCCCTCGCCGTCGAGCCGGCGCCGCACGGTCTCGCGGTTGAGCATGACGTTGACCGAGAAGTGCTTGCCGACATCGCGCAGGAAGTCGATGACCGGTAGCGCAGCGGTCCAGTCCAGGTTGTTCGCGACCAGCGCCGAGATCGGCCCGGCGTCGAAGTCGACGAAACGCTCGAGCTGGCCCTGGATCCGCGCAGCCCATTTGTGCACGACGTCGGCCGGGTTGAGCGCCCGTTCACCGGCGTCCCTCGGATCGCCGACCATGCCGGTGGCGCCGCCGGCGAGCACGATGGGCCGATGCCCGGCGAGCTGGAAGCGACGCAGCGTGAGCAGCGGAACCAAGTTTCCGGCATGCAGGCTCGGGGCGGTCGGGTCGAAGCCGCTGTAGAGGGTGACCGGCCCGCTGTCCAGCAGCCGCCGCAGCGCGTCGGGATCGGTGCTCTGCTGCGACAGGCCCCGCCAGGCCAGCTCGTCGAGAATGTGCTCACTCACGGTTAGTCATCTTTCCCTAGCCTCAGCTGCCGTTCGAGCCGGTTTCGGCCCGGCGGACGGCCTTGCCGCCGCGCCGGTAGGCGCTCACCGCCGGTGAGCCCGTGATCCAGAAACGCCACGGGGTGTCCTGGGCAACGGCGACGCCGACCCGGGGCCCGGTGCTGATCTGCGCCGGTGGAACCGGCGGGCCGGGCAGCAACCGGACCGGCGAACGCGGGTCGGTGAGGTCGGCGCCGTTGTGTTCGCGACCGATGCCGAGCACCTCGGTCAGCCGGGCGGGGCCGCTGGCGAGCTCGGCCACCCGCCTCGCGGCCGGCCGGCGGTGCCCGGCAAGGTCGTGACCCTGCGTGACCTCGCCCGCCCGCAGCAGCACCGCTCCCGGCACGCCGTCGGTCAGGCACACGACGTTGGCGCAGTAGTGCATGCCGTAGACGAAGTACACGTACAGGTGCCCGGGCGGGCCGAACATGACCGCGTTACGTGCGGTGCGACCGCGGTAGGAGTGCGAGGCCGGATCGTCCGCGCCCCGGTACGCCTCGACCTCGACCAGCCGCAGGGCGACCGGTCCGGCCGGCGAGTCGGCGATCAGGCTCGCCCCGAGCAGCGCGTGCGCCGCGTCCACGACGTCGACCGAGAGCGCCTCGCGGGCGATCGTCGAAGAAGCCGTCACGACGCCCAACGCTATCGGGCCGACCCGTCAGCGCCGGAGCTGGGCGCGGTGGGCGTCGGCCCTGGCGACCACGCGGGCGAGCTGGGCGGCCACCTGGCCCGGGGCGGTACCGCCGACGGCGTCGCGGGCCGCGATCGAGCCCTCGACCGTCAGCACCTTGCGGACCTCCGGCGTCAGGTCGGGTGAGATCGCGGCGAGCTCGGTGTCGGCCAGCTCGTCGAGGCCGATGCCGCGCGCCTCCGCGACCCGGACACACGCGCCGGCGGCCTCGTGCGCCTGCCTGAACGGCACGCCACGGCGCACCAGCCATTCGGCGAGGTCGGTGGCGAGGGTGAACCCCGCCGGCGCCTGGGCGGCCATCCGCTCGGCGTCGAAATCCAGCGTCGCGACCAGGCCGGTCATCGCGGGCAGCACCAGCTCCAGCTGATCCACGGAGTCGAACAGCGGTTCCTTGTCCTCCTGCAGGTCGCGGTTGTAGGCCGTCGGCTGCGCCTTCAGGGTGGCCAGCAAGCCGGTCAGGTTGCCGATCATCCGGCCGGCCTTTCCCCTGGCCAGCTCGGCGATGTCCGGATTCTTCTTCTGCGGCATGATCGAGCTGCCGGTCGACCAGGAGTCGTGCAACCGCGCGTAGCCGAACTCGGCGGTGCACCAGATGATCACGTCCTCGGCGATCCTGGACACGTCGACTGCCAGCATGGCGAGCACGAACGCCGCCTCCGCGGCGAAGTCGCGGGCGGCCGTCGCATCGATCGAGTTCTCGGCGGCCGCCGCGAAGCCGAGCTCGGCGGCGATCGCCTCCGGGTCCAGCCCGAGCGACGAACCGGCCAGCGCGCCCGAGCCGTACGGCGAGATCGCCGCCCTGGCGTCCCAGTCGCGCAGCCTGTCCAGGTCGCGAAGCAGCGGGTGGGCGTGGGCGAGCAGGTGGTGCGCAAGCAGCACCGGCTGCGCGTGCTGCAGGTGGGTGCGGCCGGGCAGCACGACCCGCGGATGCGCCCTGGCCTGGGCGACCAGGGCGTCGACGAGGTCGAGCGTGCCGGCGGCGACGCGGCCGGTGGCGTCCCGCAGATACATCCTGAACATCGCCGCGATCTGGTCGTTGCGCGACCGCCCCGCCCGCAGCTTGCCACCGAGGGCGGGGCCGGCCCGCTCGATGAGCCCGCGTTCCAGGGCGCCGTGCACGTCCTCGTCGCCGGGCGCCGCGGTGAACGCCCCGCCGCGGACGTCCGCCAACAGCCGGTGCAGGGCGTCGAGCATGCGGGTCAGCTCGTCGTCGGTCAGCAGCCCGGCGCGGTGCAGCACGCGCGCGTGGGCCGCCGAACCGCGCAGGTCGTAGGGCGCGAGCCGCCAGTCGAAGTGCGTCGACCTGGACAGCGCCGCCAGTTCCGGGGACGGGCCGGTGGCGAACCGGCCGCCCCACAGCTTGCCGCCGGTCACGCCTGCCGGGTCCCTCGCTGGTCGCGTTGGGCGGCCTTCTTGCTCGGCAGCCCCCAGAGCTGCACGAACCCCTTGGCCAGCGACTGGTCGAACGTGTCGCCGGCGTCGTAGGTGGCCAGGTTGAAGTCGTACAGCGACTCGTCGCTGCGCCGGCCGGTGACGACCGCCCGGCCGCCGTGCAGGGTCACCCGGACCTCGCCGGTGACGTGCTGCTGGGACTCGGCGACGAACGCATCGAGTGCGCTCTTGAGTGGCGAGAACCACAGGCCGTCGTAGACCAGCTCGGTCCACCGCTGCTCGACCTGGCGCTTGAACCGGGCGAGGTCGCGTTCGACGGTGACGTTCTCCAGCTCCTGGTGCGCGGTGATCAGCGCGATCGCGCCGGGAGCCTCGTAGATCTCCCGGCTCTTGATCCCGACCAGGCGGTCCTCGACCAGGTCGAGCCGGCCGACGCCGTGCGCTCCGGCGCGCCCGTTGAGCTCGACGACGGCCTGCAGCACGCTGACCGGCCGGCCGTCGATCGCGACCGGGACCCCGCGCTCGAACGTCAGCACCAGCTCGTCGGCCGGCCTTGGCTGCCGCGGGTCGTCGGTGTAGCTGTAGACGTCCTCGGTCGGGGCGTTCCAGATGTCCTCGAGGAACCCGGTCTCGACGGCGCGGCCCCAGACGTTCTGGTCGACCGAGTACGGCGAGCGCTTGCTGACATCGATCGGCAGCCCGTTCGCGTCGGCGTACTCGATCGCCTGCTCCCGGGTCCAGGCGTAGTCCCGCACGGGTGCGAGCACGTCCAGGTCCGGGGCGAGCGAGCCGATGCCGACCTCGAAGCGGACCTGGTCGTTGCCCTTTCCGGTGCAGCCGTGCGCCACGGTGCCGGCGCCGTACTGGCGCGCGGCGGCGACCAGATGCCTGGCGATCACCGGCCGGGACAGCGCCGAGACCAGCGGGTAGCGCTGCATGTAAAGCGCGTTGGCCTGCAGGGCGGGCAGGCAGTACTGCTCGGCGAACTCGTCGCGAGCGTCCACGACGACGGCCTCGACGGCACCGCACGCGAGCGCGCGCTTGCGAATCGTCTCCAGGTCCTCGCCGCCCTGCCCGACATCGACCGCGCACGCGACGACCTCGGCGCCGGTCTGCTCGGCGATCCAGCCGATCGCGACCGACGTGTCGAGGCCGCCCGAATAGGCGAGCACTACGCGACCAGTCATGGTTGATCGTTCTCCTTGGGTTCCGGCGTGAGTTGGGACGCTTGTTGCGGTTTGTGGGGTGAGGTCACGGCGTCGCCGCGGGCGGCCAGCGCGCGCAGGCGCTCGCCGAGCTCGGCTCCGGTGAGGCGGTCACGGGCGACGACGAGGATCGTGTCGTCGCCGGCGATCGTGCCGACGATGTCGTGCAGCGCCGCCCGGTCGATCGCGCTGGCCAGGAACTGGGCGGCCCCGGGCGGGGTGCGCAGCACGGCCAGGTTGCCGCTGGCGTCGACCGAGACCAGCAGCTCGGCGAGCAGGCGGCGCAGCCGGTCGGTTCCGCCCTCGACGGCGCGCACCGGGCTGCCGTCTTCCGGGATGACGTAGATCGGGGCGCCGCCGTCGGCGCCGCGCAGCTTGACCGCGCCGAGCTCGTCGAGATCGCGCGACAGCGTCGCCTGGGTGGTCTCGATGCCCTCGGCCGCGAGCAGCGTGGCGAGCTCGGACTGGCTGCGGATGGCCCGGTTGGTGATCAGCTGCACGATCCGCGCCTGCCTGGCCACCCTGGTCGCAGTGGTCACGGATGCTCCCCGGTGCCCGCCTCCCGCAGGATCGCGGGCAGCGCGTCGACGAACTCGCGCGCCTGGGCGGCGGTCAGCACGAGCGGCGGCGAGAGCCGGACGGTGTCCGGGCGGACCGGGTTGACCAGGAACCCGTGGCCCCTGGCGAGCTCGGCGAGCTCGGGCGCCTTTGCCGCGGTCAGCCCGATGCCGAGCAGCAGGCCGGCGCCGCGGACGTGGTCGACCAGCGGGTGGTCGATGCCCTCGATGCCGGCGGCGAGCTCCTTGCCCAGCGTCGCGACGTGTTCGAGCAGGCCCTCGTCGCGGACCGTCCGCAGCACCGCGAGCGCGGCGCAGCAGCACACCGGGTTGGCGCCGAACGTCGTCCCGTGATCGCCCGGACGCAGCAGGGTCGCCGCCTCGCCGATACCGATGCAGGCGCCGATCGGCAGCCCGCCGCCGAGGCCCTTGGCCAGGGTGACGACGTCCGGGGTGATGCCGCTGCGCTGGTAGGCGAACCAGCTGCCGGTGCGCCCGATCCCGGTCTGCACCTCGTCGAGCACGAGCAGCGCGCCGGCACGTTCGGTCAGCCGCCGCGCCGCGCCCAGGTAGCCCTCCGGCGCCGGCACGACGCCACCCTCGCCGAGGATC
>DASSUA010000292.1:0-2922 GCA_035707525.1 Pseudonocardiaceae bacterium | reverse complement strand
GCGATGCCGGCGAACGCCAGCGGGTGCACGACGCGATCGAGGTGCTGCTGCAGAAGCCCGAGGCGCACCAGCTGCGGATGCTGGAGGCGCTGACACTGGTCACCTCCGGCGCGGTCGCCATGCCGGACGACCTCGCGGCCGAGGTGGTCCGGGTGGGTGGGTCGGCGGTCGTGGCCGAGCAGCTGGGCCTGCCGGGCCGGCCGCTGCCCGAGCTCGCCGGCTACGCCCTCGAGCGGGCCGGCTGGTGGCGCTCGTTCGCCTCGTTCGGCGCCACGCCGGCGCAGAGCCGGGTCGCTCACGTCGTGCACCGGGCGTACTTCCTGATCTGGCAGGGCCTGCGCGGGGAGCGGCGGTGAACGCCCCGGCGCCGTCCCTGCCGCAGGCGGTCCGGCAGGCGCGGGAGCGGATGGCCGCGCTGCTCGCCGGCCACGACCGGGAGGCCGCCGCGTGGATCGAGCAGCTACGCGACGCCCGGCCGCCGACCCCGACCGTGGTGGTGGTCGGCGAGACCAACCGCGGCAAGAGCTCCCTGGTCAACGCCCTGCTCGCGACGCCGAACCTGTCGCCGGTCGACGCCGGCACCGCGACCGCCACCTACGTGGTGATCAGGCACGGCGAGCGGTGGGAGGCCGCAGCGTGCCACCCGGCGCTCGCGGACCCGGTGCCGATCGAGCTGGCGCAGCTGCCCGAGTGGATCTCCCAGCGGTGCAGCGCCCTACACGACAGCGACCCACCCGAGGGTCACCTACCACCGCGCTACGTCGAGGTGTTCGCCCCCGTTCCGCTGCTCGAGCGGCTGACCCTGGTCGACACGCCCGGGGTCGGCGGCCTGCAGGCGGTGCACGGGGAGCTCGCGGCGCAGGCCGCCGCGTCGGCGACCGCCCTGCTGTTCGTCGTGGACGCCGGTGCCCCGTTCACCCGCGGCGAGCTCGGCTTCCTGCAGCGGCTCGCCGGCCACGTCGAGACCGTCGTATTCGCGCTCACCAAGATCGACCAGCACCGCGGCTGGCGGGAGATCCTGCAGGCGAACCGGGCGCTGCTGGCCGAGCACGCCCCCCGGTTCGCCGGTGCGCAGTTTCACCCGGTCTCGGCCCGGCTGTTCGAAAGCGCCGCCACCGCGCCGAACCCGGAGGTCGCGACCCTGCTGCGGGAGCGCTCGGGGATCGCCGAGCTGCAGATCGCGCTGCAGCGGCAGGTCGCGGGCCGGGCCGCGATGCTCGGCGAGGCCAACCTGCTGCGCGCGGTGTCCACGGCGCTTGCCGGGCTGGCCACCAGGCTGACCGCCGACGAGCGCGCGCTCACCACCGCCGAGTACGGCGAGGCCGGTGCCGACACGCTGCGCGAGCGCCGCGACGCGCTCACCGCCGAGCGCCGCTCCTCCGGCCGCAGCTGGCAGCTGCGCCTGCGGGGCGAGATCCAGCGGGCCCGGGTGGAGTCGCTGCACGAGGTCGCCGGCGAGGTGCGGTCGGCGCAGACGTGGTTTCGCCGCGCGATCGACGAGGCCGACCGCCAGGGCCTGGCCCAGCTTCCCTACCAGGTCGACGCGAGCCTGCAGCTGATCTCGGCGCGCACCGCCGCCGGCCTTGGCCGGCGCCTGTCCCGGGTGGCCGAGGCGGCGCTGGCGGAGCTGTTCACCGCGGACGAGCTCGCCGCCGTGCACGCCGAGTTCGCCAGGCGCAGCGCCGCCGGCCGGCCGCCGATCGTGCTGCGCCCGCCCGATCGCCGCCCCGGCGGCGCGGAGGACAAGCTGCTCGTGGCCATGGGCGTCTCCGGAGGCCTCGGCGCCGGCCGGTTGGTGGCCCTGCCGCTGGCCGGGCTGGGCGCCGCCGCGGGCCTCATCGTGCTGCCGGCCAGCATCGTGCTCGGCCTGGGCGCCGGCTGGTGGATGGCCAGGGTGCGCCGGCACGCCGCCGACCGGCAGCACCTCAAGCAGTGGCTCGCCGACGTGCTCGCCGATGCCCGCTCGGCGCTCGACCAGGTCGTCGCCGAGCAGATGATCGACGCCGAGCAGCAGCTCTCGATCGCCCTGGACGAGGCGCTCGGCCGCCGCGTCGCCGCGATCGAGGACGAGCTTCGTGAGGTCGACCGCGCGCTGCGGATGGATGCCGCCGAGCGCGGCCGCAGGCTGCAGGCGATCCGCACGGTGCTCGCCGAGACGACCGCCGGGCGGCGGCAGGTCGAGCTGTTACTTGCCCGCATAAGGGAACTGTCCACCTGAGGGAACGGTGGGACCGGTCGTAGAGTCGTACCGGCAGTATCCGGGCCCGAGGTCAGGGGGACGAGGTGTACTTCGAGGAACCTGCCGAGGACCTCACCATCACCGTCGAGGGTGAGGACTACCAGGCCGAGCCGACGGTGGACCTCGACGACGACGGCATCGACGACACCGCCGTGGTGGAGACCGACGACGGCTCGATCTCGTTCACCGACACCGACGCCGACGGCCAGGCAGACCTGATGACCCGGCTCGACGCCGACGGGGAGGTCCTCGGCCAGGCCAGGTTCGACCAGTCGACAGGCGAGTGGGTTCAGGTCGACCCGGATGACATCGAGTGGACCACCGGCAGCGGCGGCACCATGACCGCCGAAACCGCCGGGGGCGAGGCAGAACTCGGCGCCCCCACCCACGACACCGATGCCGACGGCAAGGCCGACAGCGTCGTCGTGCGGGAACGCGACGGCGACACGGTGATCTTCACGGACTCCGACGAGGACGGCGACGCCGACTACGCCACCGAGATCACCGAGCGGGGCCAGGTAACGATCTCCGAGCACACGGGCGGTGGCGACTGGACGGTCATCGAGCGCGGTCACCTCGAAGACGACGGCAGCTACCAGCGCGATCCGGCGACCCATTCCGAATCCGGAACCATCGCCGAGGACGACGCCTGGGCCGCCACCCGGCCCAGTCAGGACGAGGTC
>DASSUA010000291.1:0-8358 GCA_035707525.1 Pseudonocardiaceae bacterium | reverse complement strand
GGGCCGGGCCGGGCGCTGTCGGCCGCGACGGAGGCGGCCGGGCTGACCGCCGTCGCGCTGTCCCCCGGCCGCAGTGCCCGCGCCGACGAGGAGCTGCTGGCGGCGTTGGGCAGCCTGTGGGCCGCGGGGCAGCCCATCGAGCGCACGGCGCTGTGCGGTGAGGGCCGCCGGCTGCACCTGCCCGGCTACCCGTTCGCCGGGCCGCGGTGGCTGGCGCCCGAGGTCACCCCCCGGCGCACGCCGACCGCGGCGGCGCCGGCCGTCGAACGGGAACCGGCCGGACCCGCCCAAGAGACCGCACCAGCCCAAGAGACTGAGCCAGCCCAAAAGACTGAGCCAGCCCAAAAGACTGAGCCAGCCCAAGAGACTGTGCCAGCCCAAGAGACTGAGCCAGTCCGGGACGCGGCCGCGGTGCTGGCCGGCCTGTGGGCGGAGCTGCTCGGCCACGCGGAGCTCACCGACGAGTCCGACTTCTTCGCCCTCGGCGGCGACTCGCTGCTGATCACCTATCTGGCCCGCAAGATCGACGCCGAGCTCGGCGTCCGGCCCCCGCTGCGCGCGATGCTCGCCGGCCGGACGCTGCGCGGGCAGACCGCCGTCGTGCTCGACCTGCTCGCGCAACGGACCCCGGTCTCGCCGCGGGCGTGAGCGAAACCCCGACGAACGTCGAAAGGACCGGTAATGCAGCAGGGGCTCACCCACATCTCGCACCCCGACGGCGTCGCGCCCAGCGACGGATACACCCACGTGGTGACGGGGCCCGGCCGGCTGGTCGTGCTGTCCGGGCAGATGCCGTTCGACGCCCGGGGCGATCTCGTCGCGGTGGGCGACCCGGCCGGGCAGGCCAGGCAGGTCTTCCAGAACCTGCGCGGCTGCCTCGCCGCGGCCGGCGCGAGCTTCGACGACCTGGTCAAGCTGACCTACTTCGTCACCGACATCAGCCACGTGCCCACGATCCTCGCCGTCCGCGACGAGTTCGTCGACACCGCGCGCCCGCCGGCCAGCACCGTGGTCCAGGTGGTGGCCCTGTTCCTGCCCGAGCTGCTGCTCGAGGTGGACGGGCTCGCCATCGTCGCCGACGGCAGCGGGCCGACCGTCCGTGCCAAGAACAGTGCCAAGAACAGCGCCAAGAACAGCGCCAAGAACGGAGCGTCATGACCGCCAGCACGACAGCCCGGCCCGGCGCCGAAGTCGGACCGCCGCCGGCGCTCGACCCCGAGCTGGCCGCCCCGCTGCGCGAGATCCTCGACCGGCTGCCGATGCCGCTGACCTTCGAGCTGATCCCGCAGCGGCGCGAGGGCACGGTCGCCGGCAGCCTGACCGACGAGCAGATCCGCCGCGGCGGCGCGTTCGAGTTCGAGGAGCGCATCGTGCCGGGACCGGCCGGCTCCCCCGGCCTGCCGTTGATCATCTGCCGGCCGACGGCCAGCCCGGGGCCATACCCGGTCATCTACAACACCCACGGCGGCGGCATGGTGGCCGGCAACCACCGCACCATCGAGCTGGCCTGCGAGCTGGCCAGGGCCGAGCAGCTGCAGCTCGCCGTGGTCGCCGTCGACTACCGGCTGGCCCCGGAGCACCCGGACCCGGCGCCGGTGGAGGACTGCTACGCCGGGCTCGTGTGGCTCGCCGAGCACGCCCCCGAGCGCAGGCTCGACCCGGACCGGATCATCATCAGCGGCAACAGCGCCGGCGGCGGGCTGGCCGCCGGGACGGCGCTGCTGGCCAGGGACCGCGGCGGGCCGAGGCTGTTCGGGCAGATGCTGCAGTGCCCGATGCTGGACGACCGCTGCGACACGCCGTCGGCTCGGCAGCTGGAGCGCGTCGGGCTCTGGGACGGGGCTTCCAACCGCACCGGCTGGACGGCGCTGCTGGGTGAGCGGCGCGGCACCGGGAACGTCTCGTGCTACGCGGCGCCGGCCCGGGCCGACGACCTGTCCGGCCTGCCGCCGCTGTTTCTCGACGTGGGCTCCGTGGAGGCGCTGCGCGACGAGGCCGTGCAGTACGTGTCCCGCATCTGGCAGGCCGGTGGCCAGGCCGAGCTGCACGTCTGGTCCGGCGCCTTCCACAGCTTCGACGAGTGGGTGCCGCAGGCCGTCGTGTCGCGTGCCGCGAACGCGACGCGCATCGCGTGGCTGCGCCGCCTGCTCGGGCTCTGACCAACCGATCGTGAACCAACCCGCGGGAGCGCGTGTGAGCAAGACTGAAACCCGGCCGAAGGTGCTGGTGATCGGCGCCGACCGGTACTGCCTGGAAGCCTGCGTGCGCCGGGACATCGACGCCGTCGTGGTCCTCGGGGCCAAGCACTGGGACGACGGCCTGATCGAGGTCCCGCCACCGCTGCGGATGCTGCTGGTCGACGATCACAGCAGCGCCGAGGGCATCCTCACCGCCGTGTACCGGGCCGGGCTCGGCGACGTCGCCTGGGACGCCGTGCACACCGGCGACGAGTACGCGCTGGTCGCGGCGTCCCTGCTGGCCCGGCACCACGGCTGCCCGACGATAGGCCCGGCCACGGCGGTGCGCTTCCGGGACAAGGCGGTGCAGAAGCGGACGGTCGCCTCGGCCGGGATCAGGACCGCGAAGGCCACCCTCATCGAGGACGTCTACGACGTGTCCGGCATCGACGAGCTGCCCTACCGGCGGGCGGTGCTCAAGCCCGTCGCGGGCGCCGCGACCGCCCGGACGACCGTGGTGAACAGCGTCGAGGAGCTGCGGGCCCGCAGCCGCGAGTACGCCGCGGCGCGCATCCCGGAACGGGTCTTCCTGCTGGAGGAGTTCGTCGACGGCGACGAGTGGATCGTCGACGGCGTCCTGTTCGACGGCGAGCTGCTGTTCGGCGCGGTGGGCACCTACGGCGTGCCCTGCCTGACCCTGATCGAGGAGAACCTGCCGCTGTCGGTCATGCGGTTCGACCCCGAGACCGACGCCTCGGCCTATCACAAGGCGGTGCCGTTCGCCCAGGCCGCGCTGGCCGCGCTCGGGCTGCGCTACGGGGTGTTCCACCTGGAGCTGTTCCACGACCCGCGGACCGGGGAGCTGACCTTCGGCGAGTGCGGCGCGCGGCGTGGCGGCGGGCTGACCCACGAGGAGCTGCAGGCCAAGTTCAACGTGCACCTGGGCGAAGGTGCGCTGCTGTGCTCGCTCGGCCGGCGCCCCGAGCTCAACGTCAAGCAGCGGCCGGACGTGATCGGCATGGGGTTCCTGGCCGGCAGGCCGGGCGTCCTCGTGCGATGCCCCACGCCGGCGCAGCTCATGGAGCTGCCGGGGGTGGAGTTCGCCCGGATCGAGGCCGCGTACGGCACCCGCTTCGGCGGCGGGGTGACCAACACCCTGCAGCGCGCCGGCCAGGTGATGATCGCGGCGGACTCCGCGGACGAGCTGGCCGCCCGGCTGGCCGAGGTCCGCGCCTGGTTCGCCGACCGGGTCGTCACCGTGCCCGACGGGGCCCGCCCGCGTGAGGCACGGGCCTGGCAGCGCGAGGTCTGGCCGCAGGACGACTTCCGGGACACGATGTGGCGCTGACGGCAAGCGCGCTGGGGAAGGTACTGCCGCCGCGCGGCCCGCGGCGGGTACTGGCCGCGGGGACCTTCGTCAACAGCTTCGGCGGGGGGATGTTCGCCACCAGCAGCGCGCTGTATTTCACCCGGGTCGTCGAGTTCTCCGCCGACCAGGTCGCGATCGGGCTGCTGGCCGGTTCCGCGATCGGGCTGCTCGCCGGGATGTTCGTCGGTCAGCTCGCCGACCGGTACGGCCCCAGGGGGACGCAGATCGGCGTCATGCTGTTCGGCGCGGCATCGATGTCCTGCTTCCTGCTGGTGCACACGTTCGTGCCGTTCGTGCTCGTGTGCGTGTGCATCGGGGTGACCTTCGCCGCCGACCAGGCCAGCCGGGCCCCGCTGATCCGCGAGTTCGGCCGCGACGAGCCGGCCGCCTACCGGGCCTACCTGCGTTCGGTGACCAACCTGGCGCTCGCCCTCGGCATCCTCGCCGCCGGTATCGGCATCCATCTCGACACCCCGACCGCGTACCGCACCCTGATCGTCGCCAGGGCCGCGGCGTTCCTGGGCAGCGCGCTGGTGCAGTCGTTCCTGCCATCGTTGGCGCCGGCCTCGGGACCTGAGCGAAACGGGCTGTGGGTGGCGCTGCGCGACCGGACCTATCTCACCGCGACGCTGCTCAACTGCCTGATGACGACCCACCACGTGGTGCCGACATTGCTGGTGCCGCTGTGGGTGGCGAACTACACGCAGGCGCCGCGCTCGCTGATCGCCGGCATGGCGCTGATCAACACCCTGATGATCGTGGCGCTGCAGGTGCCGCTGAGCCGGGGGGTCGACAACCAGCGGGCGGCCGGGCAGCGGATGCGTTGGGCCGGTGCCGCGCTGTGCGCCGGCCTCGCCGTGATGGCCGCCGCGGCCGGGCCGGGGGCCTGGGTCGCGGCCGGGCTGCTGGTCGCCGGCGCGGTCCTCTACACCTTCGGCGAGCTGTGGCACTCGGCCGGCCAGATGGAGTGGATGTTCGGGCTGGCACCGGCCCACGCGCAGGGGCAGTACGCCGGGGTGTTCGGCCTGGGCGTCGGCCTCGGCGAGACGCTCGGGCCCGCGATGGTGAGCCTGTGCCTGCACGGCGGCATGAGCGCCTGGCTGCTCGTCGGGGTCGGTTACCTGGCCGTCGGGTTGCTCAGCCCGCCGCTGGTCGACCGGGCCGCGCGGGCCTCCGCCCGCCTGCCCGTCAAGACCCCCGTTCCCGTCACCTGAAAATACGAGGCACTTCAATGAACCGACCGCTGGTCGCCCTCGTCGACGCCTACGGCACCGGCATGCATCTCCAGGCGGCGTTCTCCGCGCTCGGCGCCGACGTCGTGCACGTCTGGAGCACGCCGCAGCCGCTGCCGGCGCTGCGGGCGCCCGAGCTGAGTCCCTACCGGGCGAGCCTGGTGTGCACCGACCCGGTGGCGACCGCGCGCGAGCTCGCCGCGATGAACCCGGCCGCCGTGGTGGCCGGCCAGGAGCCGGGCGTGCCGCTCGCCGACATCCTGTCCGAACTGCTGGACCTGCCGACCAACGGCTCGGCGATGTCCGCGGCCAGGCGCAACAAGTACGTGATGATCGAGGCCCTGCGCAAGGCCGGCCTGCGCTGCGCAGACCAGTTCAAGTCCGACAAGGTCGAGCCGGTCGTGGCCTGGACGCAGCGGCGGGGCAGCTACCCGGTGGTGGTCAAGCCGCTGTCCGGCTCGGGCTCGCAGGGAGTGTCGATCTGCTCGGACGCCACGCAGGTGCGGCGGGCCGCGCAGGCCATCCTCGGCACCACGACGATGTACGGCCACGACAACATCGAGGTCCTGGCGCAGTCCTACCTGGACGGCACCGAGTACATCGTGGACACCGTGTCCTGCCGCGGCCGGCACTACACCACCGTGGTGTGGCGCTACGTCAAGCGCCGGCGGAACGGGCGCAACATCTACCACCTCAACGTGCTCGAGCCGCCGGACGACCCGGTCGTCGCCGAAATGGCCGGTTACGTGCACGAGGTGCTCGACGTGATCGGCATCGAGTTCGGCCCCGCCCACGCCGAGGTGATGATGACCGCGGACGGGCCGGCGCTGGTTGAGATCGGCGCCCGGCTGAACGGGGTGATGGTTCCCGAGGTCGACGGCCCGTGCGTCGGCACCGACCAGGCCACCGCGAGCGCGCTGGCGTACCTGCGGCCGGACGAGTTCCTCGCAAAGCTCGCCGGCCGCACCTACCGCAGGGACCGCGAGGCGCTGGTCTTCTTCGTGGAGACCGACCTGGACGGCATCCTGGCGCGGATCGACGACGACGTCATGGCCGAGATCAACCGGCTGGACTCGGTGCGGGCCGTGAACATCAAGACCCGCCCGGGCGAGCGGCTGCGGCCAACCGTCGATCTCCCGTCCAGCCCGATGCTGGTGCATCTGTCGAACGTCTCCAAGACCGATCTCATGAATGACTACCGCCGGCTGGGCGACCTCAGCAGGCGGCTTTACCACCTCGTCTAAACAGTTTCTCCTTTGTCGGTCCGGCGGCCTGTCCAGTCCGCCGGACCCGGTCGCGCTCGCGGCTCACAGCCCGCACCGGAGGAAGCTCAGATGACCCCCCTGCCCACCGACAAGCCGATCCCGCTCGACCTCGATTTCAGCAGGCTTTCTCCGCAGATCCGGCGTGAACTGCGTGAGTTGTGCAAGACCGACGACTATCACGCCGTGCTTGGTTTGCTGTTCGACTACGCCGTCATCGCCGTCGCAATTTACCTGTGCGTCGGCGTTTCCTGGTGGTTCTACCCGGTCGCGCTCGTGCTCATCGGATCGACCCAGCGCGCGCTGGTCAACATCCTGCACGAGGCGTCGCACAAGGTCCTGGCCCGCAACGGCACGGTGAACCTGATCCTGGGAACCGTGTTCTCCGGGCACCTCGTCTTCCATATGTACAACCCGTACCGCAGCTCGCACATCGGTTTCCACCACCGCTATCTGGGCGACCAGGAACGCGATCCCGACTACAGCTTCCACTGCGAGGTCGGCATCTACGACCCGAGCACGTCCAACCGCACGTTCTTCCTGCGCAACATCCTGCTGGCCGTGCTGGGTCTGCGCACGTTCGAGTACCTGCGTTACGTCATCGAGGACCGGGTGCTGTTCAAGCAGGAGAACGTGGCGGTGTCGATGCCGATCAGCCTGCGGGCCGAACGTTGGGTGTTACTCGGCGTGTGGACCGCGGTCCTGACGCCGATCACCGTCTTCGGGTTCCTGCTCGAGTTCGTCCTGTTCTGGCTCGTGCCGCTGTTCACCACGGCCATCGCGATCGGCTGGCTTTCCGAGCTCGCCGAGCACTATCCGCTGCCGGAGAGCGAGGACCGGCAGATTCTGATGACCCGCAACCGGCACGGCTGGGCCATCGAGCGGTTCCTGCTCGGCCGGCACAACGACAACTTCCACCTGGTGCACCACCTCAACACCGGCGTGCCGTTCTGGAAGATGAAACAGGCCCACAAGGTGCTGCTCGGCGACGAGGCGTACGCCCGCTGGGACGGGCTGTGGGCCGGCATCGTGACCCGCTCACGCCGCGAGCGAGAAAAGGAAACGCTGGTCAGCTACGCCGCCAAGTACCGCGACTGGCGCCGCGCCGGCGGCGACCCGCGCGCGGTCGACCGCAGTTTCGCCGAACTGGCCGCCATGGCCACCCAGATTCGGCAAAACAGCACAACCCTCAACTAGTCCTTTCACAGGAAGGCATACCCATGACGGGCCTCCTTTCGCCCACCGACGTCGAGGTCTGCCGGCTCGCCGGCTACGTCGGCGCCGAGATCAAAGGCGTGGACGCGAGCGCCGAGCTCAGCGACCGGACCATCGCGGAGATCCGCAAGGCGCTGCTCGACCACAAGGTGGTGTTCCTGCGCGACCAGCGCCTGGACTACGCCAGCCAGGTCGCCTTCGCCGAGCGGTTCGGCGAGCTGACCCTCGGGCACCCGATCTACGGCGGCCCGGAGGGCCGGCCGCTCATGCGCGAGATGGACTCGCGCGGCGAGGGCACCCGGGCCAACCACTGGCACACCGACCTCACCTACCTGGAGCGCCCGCCCGCCTTCGCGTTCCTGCACAACAAGGTGTGCCCGCCGCTGGGCGGCGACACCATCTGGGCCAACACCGCCGCCGCCTACGCCAACCTGCCCGAGCAGCTGCGCCGGCTCGCCGACGGCCTGCGGATCGTGCACTCCAACGACTGCGACTACACCGACGACACCTACGACGCCGGCCAGACCCGCACCAGCTACATCACCGACATCTACGAAGCCGACCACCCGGCCGTCCGGGTCCACCCGGAGACCGGCGAGCGCTCCCTGCTCGTCGGCGGCTTCGCCCGCCGCGTCGTCGGCATGAGCCCGCAGGCCGGCCGCGACCTCATCCGCATCCTGCAGGACTACGCCACCAGGCCCGAGCACACCGTCCGGTGGCGCTGGCGCGTCGGCGACCTCGCCATCTGGGACAACCAGGCCACCCTGCACTACGCCATCTACGACTACGGCGGCGCGCACCGCCGCGGCGAGCGGGTCACCGTCGGCGGAGGTGTCCCCGTCGGCATCGACGGCCGGCCCAGCCGGCTGATCCGCGGCGACGCCTCCCTGTTCAACGTCGGAACCGCCTGAGCACCCGGATCTTCGGGGGAGCCTGGGGTCGCACCAGGCTCCCCCGAGCCGGCCTAGATCGTTGACCGGTATTTCGGTGCAGGTGGCGACACGTGAAGTAGGTGCGTGATCTTGTGGATGTTCGGCGTTGGGTGCGGCTCTTCCGGACGGACGCCGTTGTCGTGTTGCTGGACCCATTGATCGCTGTTTCGG
>DASSUA010000290.1:0-5067 GCA_035707525.1 Pseudonocardiaceae bacterium | reverse complement strand
ACAGCTGACGGCGGGTTACAGCTGACGGCGGGTTACAGCTGGTCGGCGTCGAGCTTGAGCCCGGCCGCCGCGGACAGGCCCTCCAGGTAGCCGATCGCCCGCTCGGTGCGCGGATAGGCCCGAACCAGCTCCCAGAACCTCGGCCCGTGGCCGGGCACGACCAGGTGCGCGAGCTCGTGCACGAGCACGTAGTCGACGACCCAGCCGGGGACGTCGCGGAGCCGCTCGCTGATCCGGATCGTCTGCCCGGTCGGCGTCGCCGAGCCCCACCTGGTACGCATCGCCGGCACCCACCGCACCGAGGCCGGCTGCGCGCGTCCGCCCAGGTACAGCCGCGACAGCTCGCGGCAACGCGCGAGCAGCGCCTCGTCGGAGGCGTGCCCCGGCGATCGGCGCCTGGCCTCGCTGCGCTCGAGGCGGCGCAGCATCTCGGCGACCCAGTGCTGCTCGTCCGCACGGCTCATCCGCCCCGGCAGCAGCACCACGACCGTGTCCCCGTCGCGGTAGGCCGAGACGGTCTTGCGCCGGCGCCGGCTGCGCCGCACGTCCACCCGCGGAGCGGCTTGCGATGCCGGATTGGCCACCCGACAACCCTACGGTTGGGCCCGCGACTTTGCGCCGAGCGGCCGGCGTGTTGAGCCGAACCGCGGTAACGCCCCGACCAGCGCCGACTCGCCCCCAGAAAAGCCCCGGCCGTCCCCACCAGACGGGGGGTTGTCCACATACTGTCCCCAGATTGTGGGTAACTCCTGGTGAAGCCGAACACACCAGCTGGCGGAGGGCGACGTGCACAACCGGGCGGATGTAGCGTTACCGCAGGTCCGGGGGGCGCTGCTGCCCTGCCCGTAGCGGCAACGGCCCAGGCAGGGCCCAGAAGCACTAGGAGGATTCCGTGGCTGAGACCTACAACGGTTACTGCGTCAAGTGCAAGGAGAAGAGGGATTTCACTGGCGAGGTGACCGTGACCAACGGCCGTCGTATGGCCAAGGGCACCTGCCCGACGTGCGGCACCAAGATGAACCGCATCCTCGGCAAGGAGTGACGTCCCGACAACCTCGACGAGGGCGGCCGGCTTCCAGTCGGGCCGCCCTCGTCGTTTCTGGAGTTCTCTTGGGGACCGGTGGGCCGTTGGCCGCTTGTTGGCGGCTCGCTGATCGACGCCTGGAGTGGCGCTTGGCTTGGGTGCGGTTGACGGGTTCTGGTCGCCATTGCGGGGTGGCTCTCGAGAGCCTTACGCCTTTGACCAGGTGCTGGCGGCGGTGAGCCGCGCTGAGCGCGGCTGGAGGCGCCGAAACGGCGATGGGTGCGGCTCTTCTGCTGGGAGTGCCTTACCTGTGGCTCGCTGTGACCTCACCATGGCTATGGGCACCGGCCCCTGCGGTGATCATGGCGCTGCAACCCAATGCGGGGGCGGCGGGGCGCGGACGGGCACGGCCCGGTCACGTGATCGGCCATCACACGGTTCATGATCGTTGAAAGTGTGAGCCCACCATGCAGCATGGGTGCGAAAGTGCATGGTGACTTCACACTTTCGGTGATCTTGAACGGAGTTGGGGCGGGAGCGGCCGCCGGCCAGCGGCGCCGCGCCGAATCCACGCCGAATCCCGCACCAGCCGCGACCGCTTACTCACCATCGGTCACCCAAGCCCGGCGGCACGGGCCTGACCGGACGAGTCAACGGTTCGACCGCACCCGCCGCACACCCGCACCACCCCGATCGGAGGCCGCCCGCCACCGGCCGACAGGTACCAGTCCCTCCAGTGGAGCCGCACCCAACGGCGATCACGACCGGGGCCGTCGCCGGAGCCGCACCCTTCGGCGATCATGACCGGGTCGTCCCCGGAGCCGCGAGGTCAACAGGGCCAGCCGCCTGTCTTACTGATCGTGAGCATGGCGATGTTCCGGGAAACTCGTTGTGGTGGTTGATCACGAAGTTGTCGCCCCGAGCGGATCGATTCAGAAGGGCGATAACTTCGTGATCATCACCGTCGAACCCTGCCCGTGGCCCTGACGAGGTCACTGAGAGTGATAGCGAGGAGCAAGTTGACGGCGGGTTGTTCGGGAGAGCCGCACACCTTCGTCGTTTCCCCCGGGGGGGTTCACGCTCGCGATGTCAAGATCGTTCATGGGGGCTGTGGACTGGTGACGGGCGCTGTGGATGGCCGCTCGCGTGGGTCGCCCGCCGGTTGCAGGATGGGCTCGACGCGGGGAACGGCATTCGTGATCGGGGCATGGGTGGGCGGGCGGGGTGACTGCGGACAGCGTGGCTTTGGGTGGCGTGGCTGTGAGTGGGTTGGCCGCGGGGCAGGTGGCCGTTGATGCGCTGGCTGACGAGGAGGTGAGCGCAGGAGAGGCGGATGCCGCTGTTGACTGGGACGGCTGGCGGCCGCGGCTCGTACGTGGGCGCGAGCCGCTGTGGCGCAGCCACGGGTGCGTCCAGCTCGGGCTGGACCCATGGCAGGCGGTGGCGATAGACGGGTTGTCGCCGGCGCTCGCCGAGCTGGTGCGGGGGCTCGACGGCGGCAGGACCGGACGCCGGCTGGTCGCCGAGGCGGTGGCGGCCGGAGCGGACGCCGGTGAGGCGGTCGGGCTGCTCGCCGACCTCGCGGCGGCCGGGTTGATCGAGGACGCCCGGGTAGCCGGCTCGGTGCCGGACGAGCTGGCCGCCGACGTCCAGGCGTGGCGCTCGCGCACCGGCACCATGGGCCTCGACCTGGTCGATCAGCGCTCGAACGCGACCGTGGAGGTGCACGGCGACGGCCGGGTGGCGATCAGCGTCGCGATGCTGCTGGCGGCCGCGGGCGTCGGGCGGGTGCTCGTCCGGGCTCGTGGCCGGGTGACCAGGGCCGATGTCGGCATCGGCTATCTGGGTGATGACGTCGGCCAGGCGCGGGGGCCGGTCGCCACCGCGGCGATCGACCGTCACCGGGTGCCCGGTTCGGCCCCGGAGCCGGACCGCCGGCCGCTCGATGCCACCGGGCCGGTGGGACGGCGGCGCGGGACCGTTGCGGACGTGGCCGTGCTGGCGGATTCCGCGGTGCACGACGTCGCGCTGGCGACCCGGCTGGTGTGCGAGCGGATCCCGCACCTGGCGACGCAGGTCGTGGACGGCCGGGCGGTCGTCGGGCCGTTCGTGCTCCCCGGCCGAACCGGTTGCCTGCGCTGCACGGACCTGCACCGCAGCGAGCGGGACCCGTGCTGGCCGCGGATCGCCGCGCAGCTGGCCGTCCGGCCGTCCACCGCGAGCCATGCCGGCACCGCGGTGGCCGCCGGCATGGCGGCCGAGCAGGTTCTCGGGCTGCTGGCAGGTTCGGGCGAAGCGGTCGCCATCGGCGCCAGCGTCGACGTGGATCCGCTGACCGGGCGGTTGGCGCGCCGGCCTTGGCGACCGCACCCAGCGTGCGGCTGCGGAGCGGCGCCGCCCCGCCGGGGTGGGCCGGGCACTGCCGCGTAAGAGGGGCCGCGTAAGAGGGGTCACGTCGGCCGAGCTGTGTGGTCGCCGGTGAACGGGCGAGAATCGGAGGCATGGTCGAGGAGCTCCCACGGGGCACGGCAGCACGAACAGCCAAGCTGGCCAGGCTGCCGCTTGGCGCGGCCGGCCGGATGGCCGCGGGCTGGGGCAAGCGGCTGACCGGGCGCGACCCCGAGGAGATCCAGGCCGAGGTGGCCGCCCGCACGGCCGAGCAGGTGTTCGCCGTGCTCGGCGAGCTCAAGGGCGGCGCGATGAAGTTCGGGCAGGCGCTGTCGATCTTCGAGGCGGCCATTCCGAACGAGGTCGCCGAGCCGTACCGGGAGGCGCTGACCAAACTGCAGGCGGCGGCCCCGCCAATGCCGGCAGGCACGGTGCACCGCGTGCTTGCCGAGCAGCTCGGCCGGTCCTGGCGGCACCGGTTCGCCGACTTCGACGACACGCCCGCCGCGGCGGCGAGCATCGGGCAGGTGCACCGCGCGGTGTGGCACGACGGCCGCGACGTGGCGGTCAAGGTGCAGTACCCGGGGGCCGACGAGGCGCTTCGCTCGGACCTGCGCCAGCTGCAACGGTTCGCCAGGTTGTTCCAGGCGTTCGCGCCGGGCCTGGAGGTACGCCCGCTGCTGTCCGAGCTGCGCGACCGGATGGTGGAGGAGCTGGACTACCGCGACGAGGCCGACAACCAGCGGGCGTTCGCCGCCGCGTTCGAGGGGGATCCGCACATCCTGATCCCGCATGTGGTGGCGAGTGCCCCCAAGGCGATGGTCTCCGAGTGGATGTCGGGCACGCCGCTGTCGGCCATCATCCGCGGCGGCGATCAGGACACCCGTGACCGGGCCGGCACGCGGCTCGCCGAGTTTCACTACTCCTCGCCGGCCAGGGCGCGGCTACTTCAGGCGGACCCGCACCCGGGCAACTTCATGTTGCTCCCCGACGGGCGGCTCGGTGTGATCGACTTCGGCGCCGTCTCCCGGCTGCCCGACGGCGTACCCAGGGTGCTCGGCGTCATGACGCGGCTGGCGGTCGACGGCCGCGGCGACGAGCTGCTCGCGCTGGCCAGGGCCGAGGGGTTCATCCGGCCGGGCACGCAGCTGCACGCCGAGGACATCCTGGCCTACCTCAGCCCGTTCACCGAGCCCCTGCGCGCGGAGACCTTCCGGTTCACCCGGCGCTGGCTGCAGGCCCAGGCCGAGCGCGTCGGGGACCTGCGCAGTCCCGACTTCCGTACCGGCCGTTCGCTGAACCTGCCGCCGCAGTACCTGCTGATCCACCGGGTGACGGCCGGCTCGACCGGAGTGCTGTGCCAGCTGGGCGCGAAGGTGCCGGCGCGGGCGATCGTGGAGCGCTGGCAACCCGGGTTCGCGACCAGGTAGGGCTCACCACCAGTCCTGGTCGAGCTTGCTCTCGATGTCGCGGACGTGGGTGCGGGCGCAGTCCGGGCAAAGCCATCGGACGCCGCGCCGGTCGTGCTCGCGGACCCAGGTCAGCGCGGTCAGTGCTTCGTTCGGGCGCTGGCGCCCGCATCGGGTGCAGGTGGGCGGATGGCTCACGGCCGCAAGGCTACGCACCACCGCCGAACGCCGCGTGGGCGTCCCCGG
>DASSUA010000289.1:0-3015 GCA_035707525.1 Pseudonocardiaceae bacterium | reverse complement strand
CTGCATCCGCGACTACATCCACATCGAGGACCTGGCCCGGGCCCACCTGCTCGCGCTCGACGCGGTGCAGCCCGGCGAGCACCGCATCTACAACCTCGGCAACGGCCGCGGCTTCTCCAACCGCCAGGTGATCGACGTGGTTCGCGAGGTCACCGGGCACCCGCTGCCGGTCGAGGTGGCGCCGCGCCGCGGCGGCGACCCGGCCGTGCTGGTCGCCTCGTCCGAGAAGGCAGCGGCCGAGCTGGGCTGGGTCCCGGCGAAGCCGGCGCTGCCCGACATGGTCGCCGACGCTTGGACGTTCCACCAGCAGACCCTCGCGAGCCACCAGACCAGCGCAGGCCCCCAGACCAGCGCGGGATGAGCGTCGCCGTCCGCGCCGCGGCGGCCTTCTCCCGCGAGTACGGCGACCGGCCGGCCGGCTGCTGGGCAGCACCCGGCCGGGTGAACCTCATCGGCGAGCACACCGACTACAACGCCGGGTTCGTCCTGCCCTTCGCGCTGCCACCGCGTACCGCTGTTGCGGCGTCCCCTGTGCGGCGTCCGGAGTGGACGGTGTGGTCGGAGCAGGAGGTGGCGACGGTGTCGTTCGGGGCCGCCGACCTGGTGCCCGGCCGGGTGAAGGGCTGGGCGGCCTACCCGGCCGGCGTGGTGTGGGCGCTGCGCGAGGCGGGTTTCGCCGTGCCCGGGGCCTGCCTGGCCATCGCCTCGGACGTGCCTGCCGGTGCCGGCCTGTCCTCGTCCGCCGCCCTGGAGTGCGCCGTGCTCACCGCCCTGGCCGACCTTGGCGGGCTCGACCTGCCGGACGCCCGGCGGCCCGGGCTCGCCCAGCGGGCGGAGAACGCCTATGTCGGCGTGCCGTGCGGGATCATGGACCAGTCCGCCGCCGTGCTCTGCCGGGCCGGGCACGTGCTCTTCCTCGACTGCCGCACCCTCGCCACCGAGCAGGTCCCGCTGGACCTGGCTGGGCTCGCCATCCTGGTCGTCGACACCCGGGCGCCGCACCGGCTCGTCACCGGGGAGTACGCCGCCCGCCGGGCCGCCTGCGAGCGGGCCGCCTGTGAGCTGGGCGTTCCCGCGCTGCGGGACGTCCCGCCGGACGCGCTCGACGAGGTGCTGCCGCGTTTGGCCGGCGAGGTCAACCGCCGGCGGGTGCGGCACGTGGTCACCGAGAACCAGCGGGTCCTGTCCACCGTGGCCTTGCTGCGCGCCGGCCGGGTACGCGAGATCGGCCCGCTGCTGTCCGCCTCCCATGCCTCGCTGCGCGACGACTTCGAGGTGAGCGTGCCCGAGCTGGACACGGCGGTCGAGGCGGCCCTGTCGGCTGGGGCGTACGGCGCCCGGATGACCGGCGGCGGCTTCGGCGGCTGCGTGCTCGCGCTGGTGGACGCCGCCGCGGTAGAGCCCGTGTCGGACGCGGTCCGTAAAGCCTTCGCGGCCCACGGCTTCAGCCCCCCGGTGGCGTTCGTGGCCCCGCCCGGCGCGGGCGCGGGCCCGGTCTCCGGTTACTGAGCCGGCGTACGAGCGATCCGGGCTACTGGCCCGTGCGGCCGTCGATGCATTCGCGCAACAGGTCGGCGTGCCCACAGTGCCGGGCGTACTCCTCGACCATGTGGATCAGGATGTCACGGACGCTCGTCCGCTCGCCGCGTGGCGTCAGGACGATGGCGTCCAGGTCGACCTGCCCGTCCAGCCACTCGTCGGCGGCTGCAACCTGTGCCTTCCAGGCGTCGAACGCCTCCTCCACCACGGCCGGGTCAGGCACGGCGCCGTTGAAGTCCAGGTCGTCGTCGTGCGGGGACCAGAACAGCCGGGGCACCTCCCGACGGCCCCGCAGTGACCGCTGGAACCAGTTGTGCTCCACCCGGGCCATATGCCGGACCAGGCCGAGCAGGCTCAGCGTGGACGGCGGCACAGACCGGGTGGCCAGCTGCGCCGGCGAGAGGCCCTCGCATTTCATGCCGAGGGTTAGCCGGTAGTTGGACAGGTACTCGCGGATGGTCGCGAGCTCGCCGACGGGGTTGCCCGCCACCCGGGGGTCGTCCCCCGGCTTGGCCCACATCCCGTCGTAGCCGACCACATGCTCATCTGCCACGGTCTCACCCTTGCCGATGAGGCAAGCTCAGGCAAACCGAGCTCGACTGGCGCCAGCCAGCGAGCATCACACCTCCGCGGAGTACGGCAGGTAGTTGGTGTCGATGCGCAGACCCGCAGCAGCGTGGCAGCAGGCGTTCTACGACGGCCGGCGCCCGATCAACGAGGTCGCCGGTCGTCGCGGTGGTCACCCTCTCATACACGTTCACGCTGCCGCCGAGGCCCTCGATCCGTACTCCGATCGTGCGCCGGCTTGCGATGTCGCCGACCGGCTGCCCGGGAGCTTCGAGGACTATGACCTCGTCGGTCCGCAAGACGACGCGCTTTAGGAGACGGCCCGCTCGATGCGGCAGAACGGCACTCGTGGCCGTCGGGCTCGTGCGGCCTCACATCCGGGATCTGAGCACGTCGACCTCGCAGCCTGGCGAGGACGGGTCGAAGCCGTGCTCGACCAGCCAACGAACCGCCCGCAGGCTTCGCAACGACCACCACGCGCGGATCACGTCGAGGTCGACGTGGGTGCCGTAGCCGGCGACGACGTCGCCAAGGTGCTCCTCGTGTCCGAGCGTCAAGCTGGCGAGGTCGTACAGGGCATCGCCCTGGCCCGCCTCGGACCAGTCGACCACGCCGGTGATCTCGTCACCGTCGACGAACACGTGGGTGATCTGCAGGTCGCCGTGCGTGAACACCGGTGTCCACGGCCGGAGCGCAGCCTCGGCAACCCGTCGGTTGCGCGTGACCACATCGGTGGGGAGGACGCCATTCGTGACCAGCCACTCGCATTCGCCGTCGAGCTGCGATGCGATCTCGTCGAGGCTCCGACCGGGCCACGGCGGCAGCGGCGCGTCGTGCAGCATTCGTAGGGCGGCACCCGCCGCCGCCCACGCCGCCGGCGAGGCGGTCGATGGCTCGCCGAGGCGACCG
>DASSUA010000288.1:0-3268 GCA_035707525.1 Pseudonocardiaceae bacterium | reverse complement strand
GCCGCGCGCGAGGGACAGGCCGATCCGGGCCGCAGTGTCGCCGGGCCGGTCCTCGGCGTGCGCGAGCAGCCGGCCGGCCGCGGCGCGCAGGGCGGCGGGGCTCCGGCCGGACAGCACCCACGGCACGGGGCCCCGCTCCGGGCCGGCGTCCCCGGCGTTCGGCGGGTCGCCGGCTTCGAGCACCACGTGCGCGTTGGTTCCGCTGATCCCGAACGAGGACACCGCCGCCCGGCGCGGCCGGCCGGTGTCCGGCCACGGCACCGGCTCGGTCAGCAGGCGCACCGGCGCCGACCAGTCCACGTGCGGGGACGGCGATTCCACGTGCAGCGTCTTGGGCAGCAGGCCGTGGCGCAGGGCGAGCACCATCTTGATGACGCCGGCGACGCCGGCCGCCGCCTGCGGGTGCCCGAGGTTGGACTTCACCGAACCGAGCCACAGCGGCCGCTGCGGCGGCCTTCGCCCGTAGGTCGCGATCAGCGCGGTCGCCTCGATCGGGTCGCCGAGCGTCGTGCCGGTGCCGTGCGCGTCGACGGCGTCCACCTCGGCCGGGCCGAGTCCGGCGTCGGCGAGCGCCCGCTCGATCACCCGCTGCTGAGCGGGGCCGTTGGGGGCGGAGAACCCGTTGCTCGCGCCGTCGGAGTTGACCGCGCAGCCGAGCACCGTCGCCAGCACCGGGTGGCCGTTTCGGCGAGCGTCCGACAGCCGCTCCAGCAGCAGCAGGCCCAGCCCCTCGGACCAGACGGTGCCGTCCGCGGCCGCGTCGAACGGCCGGCACCGCCCGTTCGGCGACAGCGCCCGCTGCCGGCTGAACTCGACGAACATGTCCGGGGTGCCCATGACGGTCACGCCGCCGGCGACCGCGAGGGTGCAGTCGCCCGCGCGCAGGGCCCGCATCGCGGCATGCAGCGCGACCAGCGACGACGAGCACGCGGTGTCGACCGTGACGGCCGGCCCGGTGAGCCCGAAGTGGTAGGCGACGTGGCCGGAGGCCAGGCTGCCGGCGGGGCTGCCGCCCCCGTAGTCGTGGTACATCAGCCCGGCGAACACGCCGGTCGGGCTGCCGGCCAGCGTCGTCGGGTCGAGCCCGGCCCGCTCGAACAGCTCCCACGCGCCCTCCAGCAGCAGCCGCTGCTGCGGGTCGGTGCGTACCGCCTCGCGCGGGCTGATCCCGAAGAACGCGGCGTCGAACAGCGGCGCGTCGTGCAGGAACCCGCCCCGGCGCACGTAGGTCCGGTCCGGCAGCTGCGCCGCCGGGTCGACGGCCGCCGGGTCGTAGATGGCGTCGACGTCCCAGCCGCGGTCGGCCGGAAACTCGCCGATGGCGTCGGTGCCCTCGACCAGCAGCCGCCACAGGTCCTCCGGTGAGCTGACGCCGCCGGGGTAACGGCAGCTCATCGAGACGATCGCGATCGGCTCGTTCTCGCGGGCCTGCAGCTCGGCGAGCCGCCTGCGGGTCTGCCGCAGGTCGGCGGTGGCGCGCCTGAGGTAGTCGCGGAACTTGTCCTCGCCGGACATCGGACCTCCGTTCACCGGACCACCGTTCACCGGACCACCGTTCACCGGATCTCCAGCTCGCTGTCCAGGACCGCGAACAACTCCTGGTCCGACGCCGTCCGCAGGTCCACCTCCGGCAACGGCGGGCCGGCGAGACCCGCCTGCTGGCAGCGGCGCACCAGCGCCCCCAGCCGGTCGGCGACCGCGACCCGGCCGCCGTCCGGCACCGCGTCGACCAGCTCGGTCAGCCGGTCGATTTCCGCGAGCACGGAGCGCGTCGGATCGGCGCCCTCCCCCGCCCCGGCGTCCGGCTGCCCGGACGGCTGCGAAACCAGCTGCCCGGCCACCTGCTCCGCGAGCACCGTGGGCGTCGGGTAGTCGAAGATCGCGGTCGCGGGCAGGGCGACGCCGGTGGCGGCGACCAGCTGGTTTCGCAGCTCCACCGCGGCAAGCGAGTCGAAGCCCAGGTCGCGGAAGGCGCGCGTCGGGGCGACCGCCCCGACCCCACGAAGCCCGAGCACGGCCGCCGCCTGCTCGACGACGAGGTCGAGCACGGCACGGGTGCGCTCGCGCGCCGGCAGCGCGGCGACCCCGGCGGCCAGGCGTGGCGCCCGGCCCGCCCGGCCCGGTCCCCGGCCGGATCCGGCGAGGGAGCGCAGCACGGCCGGTGCCTCGTCACCGCGGGCGCGCACCGCATCGGCGTCGACGTCGACCGCGACGACGGCCGGCTCACCGGACCGCAGCGCGGCGTCGAGCAGCGCGAGCGCCCGCGCCGTCGACAGCGGCGGGAGGCCGAGCCGGCGAAGCCGCGCGCGGGCCGCGTCGTCGAGCATGGCCGCCATGCCGTCGCTGTCGCCCCAGAGCCCGAAGGCCACCGACACCGCGGGCAGCCCGGCGGCGCGCCGGTGCGCGGCGAGCGCGTCGAGGAACACGTTGGCCGCCGCGTAGTTGCCCTGCCCGGCCCCGAGCAGGGTGCCGGCGGCGGAGGAGAACAGGACGAATGCGGCGAGGCCGGCGGTCAGCTCGTGCAGGTGCCACGCGCCGTCGACCTTCGGTCGCAGCACCGCGTCGAGCTGCGCCCCGGTCATCGACTCGATCAGCGCGTTGTCCACGACGCCGGCCGCGTGCACCACGGCGGTGAGCGGCCGCTCGGCCGGAACCTCGTCCAGCAGCGCGGCGAGCGCGTCGCGGTCGGCGACGTCGCAGGCGGCCACCCGGACGTCGGCGCCGAGGCCGGCGAGCTCGGCGCACAGCTCGGCCGCCCCTGGGGTGTCCGGCCCGCGCCGGCCGGTCAGCAGCAGCTGGCGCACGCCGTGCGCGGTGACCAGGTGCCGGGCCACAACCGCGCCCAGCCCGCCGGTGCCGCCGGTGATCAGCACCGTGCCGTCGGGGTTCCAGCGCGCCGGCTCCCCGGCCGGGACCGGCAGGACGGCCAACCGGGGCACCAGCACGGCGCCGCCCCGCACCGCGGCCTCCGGCTCGGCCTCGGCGATGGCCGTGGCGATCAGCTCGGCGGCCTCGATACCGACCTCGAGGCCGGTGTCGAGGCCGGTGTCGACGTCGACCAGGAAGATCCGGCCCGGATGCTCGGCCTGCGCCGCCCGGACCAGCCCCCACACCGGCGTGGCGGCCAGGCCCGCCCGGTCACCGTTCCCTTGCTCGACGGCCGGGCCGGCCGCGCCCGTGGTCACCACGGCCAGCCGCGACGAACTTAGCTCGGGACTGGCCAGCCACTGCCGCACCGTGGCAAGCACGCCGTGCAACGTCCTTCGCA
>DASSUA010000287.1:0-7228 GCA_035707525.1 Pseudonocardiaceae bacterium | reverse complement strand
GGCGCCGCCCCGGAAGGCGGTGACTCCGAAGGCCGTGACTCCGAAGACGGTGACTCCGAAGACGGTGACCCCGAAGACGGTGACTCGGCGGTGATCCGCAGCAGCGTGGACTCGCCGGTCCGCAGCAGCCGCAACCCGTACGCCCGCACCGTCGACTCCGCGCAGGTGCCCCCGACGAACCCCTCGACGGAGCCGTCCGGCAGCACCAGCGCGGCGTCCCCAGGCTTGGCGCTCGTCGGGCGCTCCGCCCGCACGACGGTGGCCAAAATGTACGCAGTGCGGCTGGAGCGCAACTGCGCCACGCGCCCGGCCAGGTCGGTTCTCATGTGATCGCCAGATCGGTGCGCAGCGGCCGGCCCTGGATGGCCGACCACACGTTGGCCGGGGTGAGCGGCATGTCCAGGTGCCGCACGCGGTACGGCGCGAGCGCGTCGACCACGGCGTTGACCACCGCGGCCGGCGAGCCGACGGTCGCCGACTCCCCGACGCCCTTGGCCCCGATCGGGTGATGCGGCGACGGCGTCACCGTCTCCCCCAGCTCCCAGGACGGGCACTCCATCGACGTCGGCAGCAGGTAGTCCATGAACGAGCCGCCGAGGCAGTTGCCGTCGGTGTCGAACGCGATCACCTGCATGAGCGCCATCCCGATGCCGTCGGCGAGCCCGCCGTGGATCTGCCCCTCGACGATCATCGGGTTGATCCGCACCCCGCAGTCGTCGACGGCGATGAACCGGCGCACCTTCACCTGACCGGTGCCCGGGTCGACGTCGACCACGCAGAGGTAGGCGCCGAACGGGTAGGTGAGGTTCGGCGGGTTGTAGACGCACGTGGCGTCCAGGTGGCCCTCGACGCCGTCGGGCAGCTCCAGGCTGGAGTGCGCGGCCATGGCGATCTCGGTGATCGTCGCGCCCTGGTCGGGATCGCCGCGGACGAACCAGCGGCCCTTCTCCCATTCGAGATCGTCCGGCGACACCTCGAGCATCGCCGAAGCGACGATCTTGGCCCGGTCGCGCACCTTGCGCGCCACCACCGCGGTCGCCGCGCCGGACACCGGAGTCGACCGGGACCCGTAGGTGCCGAGGCCGAACGGGGTCTGGTCGGTGTCGCCGTGCACGACGTCGATGTCGTCGGGCGGGATGCCCAGCTCCTGCGCGACGATCTGGGCGAACGTGGTCTCGTGGCCCTGGCCCTGGGACTGGCAGGACAGCCGGAGCACGGCCTTGCCGGTCGGGTGCACGCGCAGCTCCGCGCCGTCGGCCATGCCGAGGCCGAGGATGTCCATGTGCTTTCGCGGCCCGGCCCCGACCGCCTCCGTGAAGAAGCTGATGCCTATGCCCATCAGCGCGTCGGTCGAGTCTGCGCTGTCGCGACGCTGCGCCTGCTCGCGCCGGAGCTCCGGGTAGCCGGCGAGGTCCATCGCCAGCTGCAGCGCGCGCGGGTAGTCGCCGGAGTCGTACTCCCACCCGGTCGGGCACGTGTACGGGAACTGCTCGGGCCGCAGCAGGTTGCGCATCCGAAGGTCCGCCGGGTCCAGGTCGAGCTCGAAGGCGAGCACGTCGACCAGCCGCTCGATCAGGTAGGCGGCCTCGGTGATCCGGAACGAGCACGCGTACGCGACCCCGCCCGGGGCCTTGTTCGTGTAGACGCCGGTGACCTCGCAGTGGGCGGCCTCCAGGTCGTAGGACCCGGTGAACACGTGGAAGAACCCGGCCGGGAACTTGGTCGGCTGCGCCGTGCCGTTGAACGCGCCGTGGTCGGCGAGCACCCTGACCCGGACCGCCCGGATCTTGCCGTCCCGAGTGGCCGCGATCTCGCCGCGCATGTGGTAGTCGCGCGCGAACGACGTGCTCATCAGGTTCTCGGAGCGGTCCTCCATCCACTTCACCGGCTTGCCGGTGACGATCGAGCCCACGACCGCGCACACGTAGCCGGGGTAGATGCCGACCTTGTTGCCGAAGCCGCCGCCGATGTCCGGCGAGATGATCCTGATCTTGTGCTCGGGCAGGCCGGCGACCAGGGCGTACACGGTGCGGTGCGCGTGCGGCGCCTGGGTCGTGGTCCAGACCGTCAGCTTGCCCGTCACCGGGTCCAGATCCGCGACCGTGCCGCACGTCTCCAGCGGCGCCGGGTGCACGCGGGGGTAGAGGATGTCCTGCTCGACGACGACGCCGTCGTCCCGGGCGTCGGCGAACACGGCGTCGGTGTCGGCCCGGTTCCCGGCCTCCCAGTCGAAGATCCGGTTGTCGGTCTTGCCCTCGATGTCGTCGCGGATCAGCGCCGCGTCGGGGTCGAGCGCCCGCTTGGCGTCGATGACCGGCGGCAGCGGCTCGTACTCGACGTCGATCAGCTCGAGCGCGTCCCGCGCGGCGTACCTGTCCTCGGCGACGACGAACGCCACCTCCTGGCCCTGGAAGCGCACCTTGTCGGTGGCCAGCACCGCCTGCACGTCGTGCGAGAGCGTCGGCATCCAGGCCAGGCCCAGCCCGGCCAGCGTCTCGCCGGTGATCACGGCCTTGACCTTGGGGTGGGCCAGCGCGGCGCCGGCGTCCACCGAGACGATGCGCGCGTGCGCGAACGGGCTGCGCAGCACCGCGCCGTGCAGCATCCCGGGCAACCGCACGTCGTCGACGTAGTTGCCGCGGCCGCGCAGGAACCGCGCGTCCTCCTTGCGCAGCATCCGGCCGAAGCCGACCGGCTTGTCGCCGGACTTCTCGTCGGACTTTTCGTCGAGGCTTGTCATGGCACCGGCACCTCCGCCTGCCGCGGCTCGGTGGGAGCGGGCTCCCCGGCGCGTTCGTGCTCGGTGCGTTCGTGCTCGGTGCGTTCATGCTCGGCCGCCCAGCGCACCGAACGCACGATGTTCTCGTACCCGGTGCACCGGCAGACCTGCCCGCAGATCGCCTCCCGGATCTCTTCCGGCGACGGGTCCGGGTTGTGGTCGAGCAGCCAGCGGGCCGTCAGCATCATGCCCGGCGTGCAGAACCCGCACTGCAGGCCGTGGCAGCGCATGAAGCCCTCCTGGACGGGGTCGAGCCCGTCCGGGCCGGCCATCCCCTCCACCGTGAGCACCTCGCGCCCGTCGGCCATCACCGCGAGCACCGTGCACGACTTGACCGGCGTGCGGTCCAGCCACACCACGCACACCCCGCAGTTGGAGGTGTCGCAGCCCCAGTGGGTGCCGGTCAGCCCCAGCTCGTCGCGCAGGAAGTGGACCAGCAGCAGCCGCGGCTCGACGTCCCGCGAGTACTCGGTCCCGTTGACCGTGACGGTGATCAGCATTGCTCAGGCCTCCTGTCCCGTGGCCCGCGCTGCGGCGCGGCGAAGCGCCCTGACGGTGAGCTCGCCGGCCAGGTGCCGCTTGTAGTCGACCGGTCCGCGCTGGTCGGCGGCCGGCCGGCAGTGCCGCGCCGCGACCCGCCCGGCCTCGGCGAAGTTCGCCTCGGTCGCCGGCAGGCCGCGCAGCGCGTCCTCGGCCTCGGTCGCCACGAAGTGCTCCGCGCCGACCGCGGTCAGCCCGATGCCCACCTCGGCGACCGTCCCGCCCCGCAGCCGCAGGACGGCCCCGGCGGCCGCGACCGGCCAGTCGCCGGCCCGGCGCTCGACCTTGACGTAGGCGCTCGCGCTGCCGGACATGATCGGCACCCGCAGCTGCACCAGCAGCTCGTCCGGCGCGACCACGGTCTCGTACGGCCCGGTGTGGAACTCGCGCATCGACACGGTCCGCTCGCCGCCAGGCCCGCGGATCACCCCGGTCGCCCGCAGCGCCGCGAACACCGCGGACAGGTCCTCCGACGGGTCCGCCTGGCACACCGAGCCGCCGACCGTGCCCCGGTTGCGCACGACCGGATCGGCGATCACCCGCTCGGCGTCGACCATGATCGGGAAGTGCTCCCGGACCAGCGCCGAGTCCAGCAGCTGGGCGTGCCGCACCATCGCGCCGATGCGCAGCTCGCCGCCGTCGACGCGGATGAAGCTCAGCTCGGTGACGTCGTTGATGTCGATCAGCCGCTCGGGCTGGGCGAGCCGCAGCTTCATCATCGGGATCAGGCTGTGCCCGCCGGCGACGACCCGCGCGCCCGGGCCGGCCCTGGACAGCAGCGCGAGCGCCTCCTCGACGGTGCTCGCGCGGTCATAATCGAAGTGAGCCGGTACCTGCATGCGCGCGATGCTCGTCCGGCGCCGCCAGGGGTGGCAACGCCCGGATAAGCAAACACTTAAGGCGGGCCGCGATGACCCTCACTCAGCTGAGCGCATTCGTTCTGGTGGCCCGGCTCGGCACCGTCAAGGCCGCGGCCAGCGCCCTCAACGTCAGCGAGCCCGCGGTGTCGCAGGCGATCGCCGCGCTGCGGCAGCACCTGCACGACCGGCTGCTGGTCCGGGGGCCGGGCGGGATGACGCTCACGCCGGGCGGGAGCCGGCTGCTGACCGTCGCCGCGCAGATGGTCGCGCTCGGGGCGGAGGCCGAGGCGGCGGTGCGGGCCGGCCGCGGCGCGCCGGAGCAGCTGCGGCTGCTGTGCACCAGCACGATCGCCGAGTTCGTCGGCACCCCGCTCGCCGACGCCTTCACCAGGCGCGCCGGCGGCTCGGTCGAGGTGTCGGCCGGCGTCGCGACCGTCCAGGAGATGCCGGTGCTGCTCGCCAACCGGCTCGCCGACGCGGCGATCGGCCCGGCGATCGGCAAGCACGCGACCGACCTTCCCCTGGACAGCGAGCCGATCTTCCGCGGGCAGCTCGTCGTGGTCGGCGCCGGCCGATCGGGGCCCGCGGCGGGGCCCTTGCCGTGGCTGGTCGACCCGACCGGCACCGACCCGGGCAGCGACACCGGCCGGTTGCTCCGCCTGCTGCGAATCACCGACTCGCGGGTGCGGGTGTTCCCCAACCAGACCGCGGCGTGGGCGGCCGCGGCCGACGGCGGCGGCGTCGCCCCCGGCTACCTGCACCTGCTCTCGCACCAGATCCAGCGCGGCGAACTGGCCGTCGTGGAGTCCCCGGCCACCCCGATGGACGTGTGCTGGCACCTGAGCACGCCGCCGGGTGAGCGGCGCAGCGCGGCGGCCAACTCGCTGCGGCACTTCCTGCGCACCCCGGACGCCATGCAGCTGATGCGCTTTCCCGGGGTCGGGGTGCCGCCGTCGCGGTTCCGCCCGCCGGTTTACGTGACGATCTGGAGCTGACCCGGTTCAGCTCGCCTCGACGTCGGCGACTGTCGTGGGGAGCGGGCCGATCCGCTCGACCACCTGCACCCGGCCCTCCTGCAGCCGGTAGGCGGCCCCGACGATCGCGCACTCGCCCCGGTCGACCGCGTCGCGTACGAGCGTGGACTGGCGCACGAGCAGGTCGGCGGTCGACGTGATGTGGGCGCGGCCGATCTCGTCGTGGTCGGTGATGCCGCGGGCCTTCGCAGCGAGCACGCACGGCAGCAGGTGCTCGACGATCGCGCGCTGGAAACCGGGCGGCGTGGCGCCGCTGTGCGACGCACGCACGGCCGCCTCGACGGCGCCGCACCGGTCGTGGCCGAGCACCACGACCAGCGGCGTGCGCAGGCCGTGCACGGCGAACTCGATGCTCGCCAGGGCGTCGGTGCCGAGCAGGTGGCCGGCCGTGCGCACGACGAACAGGTCGCCGATCCCGCGATCGAAGATGATCTCGGCGGCGACCCTGGAGTCCGAGCAGCCGAGCATGACGGCGAACGGCGCCTGCCTGGCCGCGGTGTCGACCCTTCTGTCGACGTCCTGGTTCGGATGCAGCGGCTGCCCGGCGGCGAACCGGTGGTTGCCGGCCTGCAGGGCCGCCCACGCCTGGGCGGGGGTGCGCGGGCGTTGCTCGAACGCTGCCGAGGCGGTCACACCGTGCAGTGTGACAGCGGTCGTGGCGCCGTGGCGCCTTCCTGTCGCCATTCCGCCGCGATCCCACGGTGGTTGCTCGGTGGATGGTCGCTCGATGGATGGTTGCTCGGTGGTTGCTCGGTGGTTGCTCGGTGGTTGCTCGGTGGTTGCTCGATGGCCGCTCCGGCCGGTCCACAAGCCGAGCGGTCCGCGGCACGATCCGGCGGTGTTTCCCAAACCGGGCGGCCGGAAGCGCCGAGTCTCTTTCCCGGTCCGCGGAAAGGAACGCGGATTGCCGATTCCATCCCGGCCGGCGGCGCCCGCCACCCCGCCCGCCGCCACCAATACTCGTACCAGCCGGCGGGAATGGATCCACCATTGCGGCGGTATGGCCGTGCCGGTCGGCCGTTACGACCGCCGATGGTTGCCGCCGCCAGCGCGCGACCGGCCGGGCCGCCACCGGCGCGGCCGCCGGTCGGTAGCAACATCGCACGTAATCACCTCGCCAGCCGCGCCGGCTCAGCTGATCTTCCGTGGCCCCGGCCAGGCGGCCGTTCACACCGGCCGGTAGCCAGTCCCGGGCTCGTGGCGGCGACGGTGCCACCGGTAGGGTTGCGCCAGAACCTTGCCCAACTCGCTTCATTATGTTTAGTATTTGATGCCTACGGGTCCGGGTCGAGCCGGCGTGCCCGCGGGGTAGGTGGTGCGATGAGTGGACACCCTCGCCGCATGATCCAGCGCTGAGCTTTCACCAGCGACTGTCGAACCACCCCACGAGTGCCTCGGCTTCCGCACGCCCTGGTCAGTGGCGCCGCGCGCTGCCGTGGGCCGTTTTCCGATTTGCGAGCGCGCGGAATGGACCTCGAATGGACAGAGTAACCGAACAAGGCAGGTGGCGACGGCTCAACACCGGGCTCGACCGGCTCGACCAATGGTCGCAGGCGGCCAGCCAGGCGCAGCGAAATGCGGTGTACAAGGCATTGTTCTCGATACTGTGCGGAACGGTGTTCCACAGCTATCCCGTTGTCCGCTACGGGGGCCAGCCGGAGCAGGTCGTGGTGCTCGTGCGCCCCGACCTGGTCATGCGGATCCAGCTCGACGCGGGCACCTTCGGCATCGCCTACATCGGGGTTCCCCAGCCCGCTCCCGAGTAGCGCGGCCCGGCGATCTTCAACTTTTCGACGCAATGTGGTGCGACGAAAAGCCTAAGCCCCGCGGGGGCCGGTTACTCACGGCCACCGGTTGAGGACCCGCCCGGCATGTGCAAAGCTCAGTTGGCGTCAGCGCTTCCACCATCCCCGCAACTTTTGCATTGGGAGGACCTGCAATGTCGTCTCTGGAAGTTCCTGGCCTCGACGTATCCGGACGGGTGCGCGCTCGTGACATCCAGATGGCAGCGGTCG
>DASSUA010000286.1:0-2947 GCA_035707525.1 Pseudonocardiaceae bacterium | reverse complement strand
CCGGGCGGGATCCGCGCACGGTGATCGTCGTACCCGGCCGGATGGTCAGCGTCGTCGTGTGAATGGTCAGCCGGCGACACCTGCCGGCCGGGAGGACCACAGGTGGGAGACCGGTACGGCGGTGATTCGCTCGGCGAGGTGAAGCACCCGGGGTCCAGTGTGGACGACGAGCCCCGCGACGAAGGTCGGTCCCAGGCGGTCCTTGAGCCACTCCAGGTGCCGGGCGTCCGCGGGTGACGGCGCGGCGGTCGCCTTGATCTCGATCGCGATCACGCTGCCGTCGCGGCCCTCGGCGAGAAGGTCGACCTCGTGCCGCCCGTTGGCGTCCCGGATGTGGAATAGGTCGGCGCCCACGACGCTCGCCGCGCACTCCGCTCGAATGTGGGCGGTGACGTAGGTGTCGAGGATTCGACCCAATAAGTCGCCGTCCCGGAAAGCGCGACGGATGTCGATCCGCAACAGCGCGCCCAGTAGCCCGGGATCGATCAGGTAGCGCTTGGGTAGGTGGACAGCGCGGTCCATCCGGTTACCGGCCCACGCCGGTACGCGCTGAGTGACGAACAGTGCATCGAGCAGGTCGTCGTACGCCGCCGCTGCCGTCCTGCCGATGCCCGCGGCGTCGTAGAGGAGCTTGTGACTGGGAACGCCGGCCGTGTTGGCGGCGATGGCCTGTAGGTACCGGCGCATCCGGACCGGGTCTCGGGCGACACCGAGGGACGGGGCCTCGCGCGTGACAAGGTGGTCGACGTAGCTGGTCAACCACCGGTCGCGCGCCCGTTCACCGGATACGCGAAGGGCCTCCGGCCACCCACTGGTCAGCGCGTCGGTCAGGTAGCCGTGCAGGTCCCAGCGGGACGGGTCCGTTGCGAAGGCATCCACGCCCTCGGCGAGCAGGCGGTCGACCAGCGAGGGGGAGGCCGGGTCGCCGTGACGCTCCCTGCCGGTGAGCGGATACATGGTCAGTCGGACGATCCGGCCGGTGGCCGGCCAACCGGTGGCCGAAAGGTCCGCCTGTGAGGATCCGGTCAGCACGAAGCGCCCCGGGCGGGGATCCTCGTCGACCGCGCGCTTGACAGCGCCGAGGATCTCGGGGACGAGTTGCCATTCGTCGATGAGGATCGGTTCGGCAAGGCCGCGCAGCGCGACATCTGGATCAGCGTGAACGGCGGTGGCCTGGGCCGGAACGTCGAGGCGGACGATGGAGTGGCACACGCGGCGGGTGGAGGTGGTCTTCCCGCAGGCGCGGGGGCCGACAACCAGGACGGCGGGATGAGCTGCCAGAACCTCGCGCAGCTCCAGGTCGATGAGGCGCGGAAGGTAGCCAACCACGGTACCTCCCGCGTGATCAACGTTTTAACACACCATTGATCATCACTTTAGCACGCATCTCAGCGTCTATTTAGCACAGATCAGCCGGCCTGACCGCGACCAGTCAGCCGGCCCCGACCGCGGCCAGCCGCTCGGCGCGCAGCTTGCCCGGCCAGGTGTCGTCCAGCGGCGCCAGCGGCCGGTCCCCGGTCGCCCAGCGCAGCAGCAGGTCGGCCAGGGCCGGGTTGCGCGACAGGGCCGGGCCGTGCGAGTAGGTGCCGAGCACCCGGCCGTGCCAGGCGCCCTCGGTTGCGCCGTCGTTGCCCACGCCCACACTCACCCGGGCCAGCGGCCGGGCACCGGGGCCGAGGTGCGTGCGGCCGCCGTGGTTCTCGAATCCGGTCAGCGTGGGCAGGCCCAGCTCCGGGTCGACCTCGCCGGCCAGCTCGCCCACCGCCCGGGTCGGCCCCCGGTCCGAGTGGATATCGAGCAGCTCCAGCCCGCCGCACCGGGCGCCCTTGGCAAAGAACGACGCGCCCAGCAGCTGGTAGCCGGCGCACACCGCGAACAGCACGGCTCCCCGGGCCACCGCGCGGTGCAGCCCGCCGTCGGTGGCGAGCCGCTGGGCGGCCAGCGCCTGCGGCCCGTCCTCGCCGCCGCCGAGCAGGTAGATGTCGGCGGAGTCGGGCACCGGCTCGTGCGAGGCCACTTCGTGTGCGGTCACCGGCAGGCCCCGCCGCTGCGCCCGGTGGGCGAGGATCAGCAGGTTGCCACGGTCACCGTAGGTGGACAGCAGGTCGGGATAGAGCCAGACAATGCGCAGCGCACTGGGATATTCAGTTGACACGGTCCAGCTCCGCTCGGATGTCCTGGAATGCGGTGTAGTTGGCGATGACCTCCAGCCGGCCCGGTGGCACCGCGGCGACCGCCTGGTCGAACGAGCGCATATGCGTGAACGGCACGCCGTTGACCTCCAGCCGGACCGCGAGGTCGTACGCCCGGTCGCCGGTGATCAGCACGCGCCGCCCGCGCAGCGCGGAGAAGTCCACATCGAACAGCCAGGAGGTGTCCAGCCCGTCCGGATCCCGTGCGTTGATCGACAGCAGGGTCGGGGCGTGCTCGGCCATGTCGAACGCCTCCAGCCAGCCGGCCGGGTTCTTGGCCAGCAGCAGCCGGATCGTCCGGCCGTCGCGCACCACGGTCGCGTACCGGCCGGCGATCGAGGTCACCTCGCTCAGCCGGGGCACGGCCTGCGCCACCGGTACGCCGAACTCCGCGGCGACCGCGAGCGCCGTGGCCGCGTTGGCCAGGTTGACCCGCCCGGGCAGCCGCAGCGCGACGGGGTGGCGGGCGCCGGTGGGGTCGACCACGGCGTCGCCGTCGATCGTCCACTGTGGATCAGGGCGCCGCAGCGGGCAGCCGGTGCACCACCACTGCTCGCCGCCGCGCTCGATGTGCGCGCCGCAGCGCGGGCACACCCACGAGTCGTCGTGCCAGCGCTGGCCGGCGGCGACCCAGGTAACGGGGGGCCCGTCGGTGGCCGCCCAGGTGACCATCGGGTCGTCGGCGTTGGCGACCACCCGTACGTCCGGGTGCAGCGCGAGCGCGTCGCGCCACAGTTGGGCCATCATCGCCACCT
>DASSUA010000285.1:0-2495 GCA_035707525.1 Pseudonocardiaceae bacterium | reverse complement strand
CTGTCCATCAGGTCGAAGACCTCCGCCTGCAGGTGCACCGGTCGCGGCTGCGGTCCAGGCGGACGGCTGACCACCCCGGCGTCCTCCAGCACCCGCAGGTGCTTGTAGACCGCCTGCAGCGACATCTCGTACCGCGCGGCGAGCTGGCCGACCGTCGCGTCGGCGGTGGACAGGCGGTCCACCATGTCGCGGCGGGTCGGGTCCGCCAACGCGGAGAAGATCCGCGAGAGAGTGTCGGCCGCCATCGATGCCTCTCCGTTACAACCCTTTGGTTGAAACTCAACGTAGACCCCGCAACCCACCGTGTCAACCAGTTGGTTTAAAGAGTCCATCGAGACGCGGTTCGTGGCGGTCCCGCCGATCCGGGTGCGGATGTCACCGCGACCGCGCCGGACGGCAGGAGCGTCGTCGTGCAGTGCAAGCGGCACGCGGTCTCCATCTCGCCCACGAGCTGGGCATCGTGCTGGTCGACCGGCGGCGCGGAGCACAGCGCACGCCGGCTCACGGACACGTCGACGGTCCTCATACGACCGGTCCGCCGTGGGCCGGTGCACCCGGTGCGGCCTGACTATCCTCGCCAACGATGATCATTGCTGTCGTGCTCGCCGCGGCGGTGTTGCATGCCGGCTGGAACGCGGTCGTCAAGGCGTCGCCGGACCGCATGGTGACGATGGCTCGCTCGAGCCTGCTGGGCGTGGTCATCCTGCTGGCCGGGGTCTGGTGGGTCGCCCAGCCCGCGGCCGCCTCATGGCCGTGGCTGGTGGCGTCGGTCGTCGTGCACGTCTTCTACAACCTCGGCCTCGCCGCGGCGTACCGCCTCGGCGACTTCAACCAGACCTATCCGCTCGCCCGCGGCATCGCCCCCATCGTGGTGGCTGTCGTCGCCGTCGTCTGGCTGCACGAGCCGTTGCCGGCGCCGCGCGCCGCGGGTGTGGCGCTGGTCGCGGGCGCCGTCGCGGTGCTCGGCCTGACCCCGTGGCGGCAGGTACGCCGCAACCGTCCAGCGGTCGTCATCGCTGTCCTGACCGGCGTGGCCATCGCCTCCTACACGCTGGTCGACGGCGTGGGCGTGCGCCGCAGCGGTAGCGCCGCCGGCTACACGCTCTGGCTGGTCGGCCTGGAATGCCTGGCCACGGTCGCCGCGGTGGCGTTGGTGCGCCGGCGGGTCCGCGAGGACACCGCGCGCACCGGCCGCGCCCGGGCCTGGGCCGCCGCCGGCGCGGTCGCGGTCATGTCGACGCTGGCCTACGGCCTCGTGCTGTTCGCGCAGACCCGCGGTGCGCTCGCCGCCGTCGCCGCGCTCCGGGAGAGCAGTGTGGTCGTCGCCGCGGTGATCGGCCTGCTGGTGTTTCGCGAGCCGCTCGGCCGGGTCCGGACCGCCGCGAGCGTCGCCATCGCCGTGGGCGTCGCCCTGCTGGCCGTCTAGGGTCTTCCCTGCCGGTCATGGTGGTCTGGCGAGGTCCAGGCTGCGGTCGGGCAAGGCTTGGTCTTCGCGCGGCTACGGAGGTCGTACCGCATCAGGGGTCAAACCCAGCCGGTCGCCGGCCGGGCCCGGCGCAGGCCGCCTGATGAGTACGGCGTCCTGTTTCACCGGCTCGGGCATCGGCGGGCCTGGTTGCTCTCATTGTGGCCGGGGTGGTGTTCGGGCTGCTGCTGGTCCTGGTGCGCGGGGCGTGGGCACCGCTGGAGGAGCTCGACCGGTCGGTGGCCGACGCGCTCAACGCCCGCTTGGCGGGGAACAAGCTCGTGGTCAACGTGCTTCGGGGCGTGAGCGACCTCGGCGGGCGTACCGTGCTGGTCCTGGTGCTGCTGGTCGGCGCGCTGTACCTGCTGATCCGTCGGCAGCCGCGGCTGGCCATCTACGTGGTGGTAACCGCTACCGGCGCGTTCGTGCTGGATCCGGTGGTCAAGCTGCTGGTCGAACGGCTGCGCCCGGTCGTGGAGGTGCCGGTGTCGGCGGCGCCCGGTCCCAGCTTCCCCAGCGGTCACGCCCTGGCCTCGCTGGTGTCCTACGGTGTGCTGTTGCTGGTGTTCCTGCCCACCCTGCCCCGCCGGCGGCGCACCGGCGCGTTCCTGGTCGTCGGGATGCTGCTGGTGCTGGTCGGCTTCACCCGCATGGCGTTGGGCGTGCGCTACCTCACCGACGTGGTGGGCGGCTGGGCGCTGGGCGTGCTGTGTGTGTGGGGGGGATTGGTGGTCGGGGCTGGGGCCGGCTGAGCCGTCGGGCCGCGGTGACGGTCGGTGACGGTCGGCGACGGGCCGGGACCAGGCGGCGAGCTCGCGGCGCCGCCGGCACCCGGGCGGGTGGCTGTCCCGAAGGCCCCATGTGTCAGCAACCGTCAAGGTCACGATAGTCGATCATCCTGTCTCGCCCTGCTGCCGGCTCAGACCTCACGCCCTACGGCGTGTCCAACTCGACCTTGACAGAGGGTGGCGGGACGCCTCATCGGGCGCCGGGAACGTCAACTGCCCGGTAGGCCGTGAGCCAGGCGGTT
>DASSUA010000284.1:0-6723 GCA_035707525.1 Pseudonocardiaceae bacterium | reverse complement strand
CTGGCGACGTCGCCGGCGGCCGCGTCGGCCAGCACGGCCTGCGCCCAGCGCTGGCAGGCCCGGGTGTCGGCGAGGTCACACAGGAAGTCGACGGTCAGCTGGGAAAGCGTCCGCCGCTCCAGCTGGGCCGGCGCCGGGTCACCGGTGTAGAACCGGTTGGCGATCGTGCTGGCGACCAGCCATTCCACGACCGAGCCGTGGATGAAGCCGAACAGACCCTCCTCGGTGCGCACCAGCAGGCTGCCGGCGCCCATCGCGTGCGCCGTCTGCTGGGTGGAGAGCCGGCCCTCGGCGAGGCTGGTCAGCTCGTCGGCGACCTCGGTGAGCTCGGCGAGCCGCAGGTACGACTCGCCGTTCTCCCACAGCCGCGTGGCGAGCGTGGTGACCGCCTGCCACAGCTCGTCGAGGCCGAAGCTGGCGCCCGGACCGCTGGCCCTGTCGGCCTCGTGGGTCAGCCACGAGTGCAGGATCTCCCGGTACAGCGACGCCGCGCTCAGCGCGTGCTGGGCGCCCGCCGCCCGCAGCCGGTCGGTGTCCAGGTCGGCGATGAAGCTGAGCATTCGCGGGTTCTGGGCCAGGCCCGCCAGGTCCTGCACGTTGTTGATCAAATCCAGCTTGGCGTCGGCCCGCTCCTCGTCGTCGAGGTAGCGGTTGACCAGGTAGGTGCGGATCTGAGCGGCGGTGAAGTCCTCGACGGCGAGGATGCGCCGGTGCGGCAGCAGGCCCACGCGCTCGCCGAGGGCCGTGAAGACCTGGGCGTTGGACTTGAAGTGCTGGGTACGGCTGGCCACGATGATCTTGGCCTTGTCGTGCGCCGCCTGCAGCAGCGTGTCGAGGTGGTCGGCGGCGCGCTCGTAGGTGACCCTGGTGACCAGCTCGTCAAAGCCGTCGAACAGCAGCACGATCCGGCCCTCGCGCAGCATGTAGTGGAAGGCCTTGAGATCGATCAGCTCCTCGCCGTAGTTGGCCAGGTGCGCGGCGACCAGCCCGTCGACCGAGTGCGCCTTGTCCAGGGCGCGCAGCTCGATCAGGATCGGGATCAGGTGCGGCATCGTCTCGGCGATCTGCCTCGCCGTCTCGCGCAGCACGAAGGTCTTGCCGCGGCCGAAGTCGCCGAGCACGAGCACGAACCTCGCGTGGTCGGCGCCGACCAGGCGGATGAGCTCGCCGGCGAGGTCGTCGTGCACGTCGGCGCCGCCGCGGTCGAGCTCGCGGAACCGCTGCGGCACGTAGAGGCTCGGCGGGTAGCGCCGGTCGTTGCGCAGCCTGGTGGTCTGCCTGGCCACGTAGTCGGTCAGGTCGAGCATCCCCTGGAACTCGATGAACGAGCGCACCCGCACGCCTCGGCGGGCCGCCTCGTCGCGCAGCGTCTGCGGCGGTTGCGGTCCCTGGTAGACCAGCTCGGAGCCGGGGTCGGGGTCGTGGTGCAGGAAGCCCTCCAGCGTCTGTCTGGTCACCTCGCCGACGTGGGCCGCGACCCGGAACTGTGGGTTGAAGCCCTCCTCGTGCCGCGTCACCAGCAGGTGCGGCGGTTCGGTTTCGACGCGCCGGATCTTGGCGTTCGGGTGCCTGGTCGCGCACACCTCGGCGAGGCGCTCCAGCAGCAGGCTGTGCGGGTCGCTGGCGCGTTCCAGCTCGGGGGTCGGCACCTCCGCCGCGACCTCAGGGGTCGACCGGGCGAACGTCCCGTCGACCGCGTGCCACGTGCGGGACACCCGCTCGGTCGGCTGGCCGAGCGCCGCGCCGTAGAACGAGAACCGGGCGAACCCTTCGGGCGTGACCTGGACGATCTCCTCGCGGCCGGCGCCGGGTGCGGCCAGTGCCGGCAGCCCGGAGCCCAGGTGGTCGGTCGCGGTGCCGCCCGGCCCTGGCCCGTGCAGCAGCAGGTTGAGCCGGTGGCCGAGGAGGCCGTCGAGCGTCGCGGCGTCGCGCAGCAGGAGCGGGTCGAGCCCGGCCGAGCGGGCGCCCGGGGTCGGGTCGTGCCGGACCACGCCCAGGCGCAGCCAACCGGACTGTTCGAAGGGGCGCAGGCGCTCGGCGAACCAGGCGGCCTGCGCGGAGCCGATCCAGCCGTAGTCGTCCTCGCGCCGGTGGCTGGCGGCCATGGTCGAGTTGAGCCCGGCGATCGCCACCCGCAGCTCCGGCACCGCGAACAGCGTCCACGGCTGGGCGACGTCGAACGCCGGCCCGTCCAGGCCCTCGTACAGCTCGGCGAACAGCTCCGCGAAGTGCTCGAGCTTCGGGAAGAAGGGCTCCTGCGGCTGCACGTCGCGGGCCTCGCAGCGGGCGAAGTAGGAAAGGCAGGCCGCCTTCGACACGTCGTGGCCGCCCGGCACGACGACCAGGCGGTGGCTCTCCAGGCCGAGCAGCACGCGCAGCCCGGCCAGGAACGTCAATGCCTGGTCGATCTCGCGCGGCCGGGCCGATTCCGTCAGGTCGCCGCTGACCACGATCAGCTCGGGCGGCGGGACGCCGGCATCGGTGAGCCTGGTGACGTTCGCCCAGATCCGCGACTGCAGCTCCGAGGCGCTCAGCGGTTCGTCGGTACCGGCCAGGCCACGACCGAAGCGCGGACCGGAGACGTGCAGGACGGCGACGCTGTCGCGGCCGGTGTGCGGCTCGGTGGCGGCCGGCGGGTAGCCCGGTGGCGCGACCGGGGTGCGCCGGGTGCGCGCCGGCTCGCGGGTGGCCCGCACGGCACCACCGATCGAGACCTGCGGTTCCGGCTGGGGCGCCCCGACCGGGAACCGCGGCTCGACGGTGGGCTTGGCCCGGCCCGCCAGCACCTGGCGCAGGTGTCCGACCAGCACCTGCGTCGCCTGCCGGGCGTCGCCGACGGTCGTCAGGTCGAGGTAGGTGATCGTGGCCAGCAGGCCGTCGAGCGGGCAGTCCTCGATACGGACCGTGACCAGCTTGCCGGGGTCGCTTCGAAGCGCGGCCTGCCATTCCATGGTCCCGTAGCGCGACTTGAGATAGTTGCGCGACAGCACCGCGACGACGACCGCCGCGTCGCGAATACCCCGGTCCATGAAGTCGATGAAGTTGGTTCCCGGAACGAAGTCCCAGGCCTGGATCAGAACGCGGTGGCCGGCCGCCTCGAGCTGCCAGGCGATCCAGGACGCCCAGCGCTCATCGGCGGGGGAGTAGCTGACGAAAAAGTCCAGTTTTTTCCGGCCGTCGCGCTCTGTCACCCGGCCAGTATCTCGCCGCCGGTAGCAACGGTGTTGGGCCGGATGGGTGCGCGACGGCCGGACCCGCTGGTCCGGCAGGATGCTCTCGTGGGGTCCAGGGGCCGGTCGCAGGAAAGCATCGGCGTTTTCGGCCGGCTCAGCGTCCTGGATCTCATCCGCATCGGGCTGCTCGTTCTCGGGTTGCTGTTCGTGGTCACCGGCCTGCTGCCGGCCGCTGAGGCCGGGCAGAACATGCGCCGGATCGCCCCCCTGCTGCTGTTTCTCGGCAGCGTGATCGTGCTGGCCCAACTCACCCGGTCGGCGCAGGTCTTCGACGTCATCGCGACCCGGCTGGCGATCCTCGGGCGCGGCGACTACGTCGCGCTCTTTCTGCTGTGCGTCGCGCTGGCGTCGGCGACCACGGTGTTTCTCAACCTGGACACGACGGCGGTGCTGATCACGCCGGTCCTCATCGCGCTGGCCGGCCGGGCGGGCCTGGCCGCGCTGCCGCTCGCCATGACGACGATCTGGCTGGCCAACACCGCGAGCCTGCTGCTGCCGGTCTCCAACCTGACGAACCTGCTCGCCGCCGACCGGATCGCGCTGCCGGCGTCGGAGTTCGCGGCCAGGATGTGGGCGCCGCAGCTGGCGTCGATGGGCGCGACGATGCTGTTCCTGTGGGTGTTCTACTGGCGCCGCGGCCGGCGCGGTGCGCAGCGCTACACCCCGCCGCAGCCGATCCGCCTGCGGACCTCGCGCGAGCGCGCGCTGTTCTGGCTGGCGTCCACGGCGTGCCTGCTGTTCATCCTGGCGATCCCGTTCCTGGAGACGGAGATCGGCTACGCGGCCGCGGTCGCGGCCGGAATCCTGGTCGTCGCGTTCGCCGTGCTCGACCGCTCGGCGCTGGGGCTGCACCTGGTGCCGTGGCAGCTGCTGATCCTGGTCACCGGGCTGTTCCTGGTGATCCCGACGCTGAGCCGGTACGGGCTGGCGGAGCTGATGACCGCGTTGATCGGCACCGACCCCAACGGGTGGGGGGCCTTGCGCGCGGCCTTCGCGGGCGCCGGGCTGTCCAATCTGATCAACAACCTGCCGGCCTACGCGGCGGGCGAGGCGGTGGTGCCGCTGCCCAACACCGACCAGCTGCTCGCCCTGCTGATCGGCACCAACGTCGGCCCGATCGTGACGCCCTGGGCGTCGCTGGCGACCCTGCTGTGCCTGGAGTCGTGCCGCCGGCACGACGTGCGCGTCGACCTGCGGCGGTTCGCCGCCACCGGCCTCGGGCTGGCGGTCGTCGGGCTGGTCGTGACCGTGCTGGCGCTGCTGGTCAGCGGCTAGGGGCTGGTCCAGCCGATGTTGACCCGGTCCGCGGCGCGGACCATCGCCAGCAGCTCGGGAATCGCCCACGGCGGTCCGGCGACGAAGTTGCGGTCGGTGGACCTGCCGATGTGCTCGTCGAACGGCGCGCCGTCGAAGTCGTGCACGGCGATGCCGGCCTCGCGCGCGATCAGGCTGCCGGCCGGCAGGTCGACCATCTCCGCGCGGTAGCCGACGAACCCGTCGATGTCCCCGCGGGCCAGCATCACCCAGGCCAGCAGCGGGGCCCACAGCTGCAGGACCCGGCGCGAGCGCGATTCGAGCACCAGCCGCAGCGCCTGCGCGGTGGGCTCGTCGCGGCCCACGCCGTAGCCCTGGACCCACGCCAGCACCGGCCCGTGCGCCGGCGGCTGGTACCTGGGCCGCCGGACGAGCCCGTTCGGCCCGGTCGTGCCCTTGCCGCTGACCGCCGACCAGGTCTGGGCGCGCACCGGGTCGTGCACGATGCCGAGCACGGGCACCGCGCGCCGGCACAGCGCTATCCCCACGGCGAAGTTGGGGAGTCCGATCGCGATGTTGTTCGTGCCGTCGAGCGGGTCGACCAGCCACGTCCAGGTGTCGTCGTCCGCGTCGAGCAGACCGGCCTCCTCGGCGACGATGCGGTGGCGGGGGAACGCGGCCCGCAGCTGCCTGACGATGATCCGCTCGGCGGCCAGGTCGAGGTCGGTCACGACGTCCCCGGTCGCGCTCTTGGTGCGGATGCCCAGGTGCTCCGCCGCCCCGGCGGTCAGCAGCGCGCCGGCCGTCTCGGCCGCCCGGATGGCCACGGCCCTGGCGTGTTCGAGATCGACCGACGCGAAGGTCAGGGCCGGCTGTGCTCGCATCGGTCCTCCCGCTGCCGTTGTTGCGGAACGCTGGCCAGCAGCTCGATCGCGACCGCGGCCGCGTACGCGGTCTCGGCGCGGTCGCACAGCTGCCTGCTGACCCGGTGGGTCTCGGTGTCCACGGCACCAAGGGTGAAGTCGGCCGTGCCGGCGCGGCCGCGCCCGATCGCCACGGTGACGACCTCGCCATGCGGCGCCGTCTCATGGAATACCCCGGCCGGCAACGTGTAGACGTCACCGCACCGGTACAGCTCGCTCGCCCTGGTGTGCCGGCGGACCAGCCGCTGGGTCCGCCTGATCTCGTCCCCGTCCGGGCCGGAGTTGACCTCGAACACCCGATGGGTCGGCCGCTCCGGGGCGTCGATCACCCCGACCAGCACGTTTCGCAGCGCCCCGTACAGCACGAAGCTGGTCAGGTCCCAGCTGTGGGCGTGCGTGCCGGACGTCGTCGGGCGCGCGCCGGCCAGCCGGTCGCTCCAGATGTGCACGCACACGCCCTGCTCACCGTCGCGTTCCAGCGGCAGGCAGACGAACCCGAGCGGATGCCGGACGCCCGCCACGCCCCCGGCACCGGCGGCGAGCTCGTCGAGCACGCCCGCCATCCACGCCGGCACCGCGGACTCGGCGGAGTCCGAGAGCATGGCCCGGGACAGCGGGTCGAACATCGGCGTCACCAGTAGGGGTTCTTCGGTCTGATCGCGCGGCGAATGAGGTCGACGACATCACGATCCGTGAACGAGCTCGGCAAGTCCAGCGCCAGCAGCTCGAACAGCTTGCGGGTCTCCTCGACCGACGGTTCCTCGGACAGCTGCAGATCCTTCGCCCTGGCGATCTCCACCAACCGCGCCTGCTCGAAGCTGGCCACCAGCTCCCGGCTGTAGCTGCGGTAGAGCGGCCGGCCCTTCTCGAACAGCATCGCCGGGGCGGACGGGTCCTCCTGGGTGATGACGACCCACTGCGACGACAGGTCCCACCGGAACGTCGTCATGACCTGCGACAGGCCGACCTCGATCTTCAGGAAGGTGAACCGCTGCCAGTACCAGCACGCCGCCAGGATCGTGGCGAAGGCCTCCTTGCGGGTGCGGTCGAGCGTCCACGTCTCGCCGGTCCGGTCCGGGCCGGGGGCCAGCGACGACCGGTACCGCGCGTACCGGTTGCACAGGTGCTCGTCGGTCGGGTCGATGATCTCCACCTGCATCCGCACGGGCCGCTGCGCGCGCCTTGCGCTCTCCACGCACGCCTTGATCGTCACGGCCCGCAGGTAGGTGCCGGTGCCGCCCTTGAACATCCAGAACTCGGTGTCGCGGTGCGCCTCCGTGTGCACCTGCCCGACCTCGGGCCCGTTGATCAGC
>DASSUA010000283.1:0-10577 GCA_035707525.1 Pseudonocardiaceae bacterium | reverse complement strand
CGGGCTGTTCGAGTTCGCCAACGCCTACGACACGGCGCTGCGCTCGTTCGAGCGAGAGGCCGGGCTGCCGGCCGGTACGGTCGCCCCGAACTCGAAGGCGGACGACCGATGAGGGCGCTGGCGGCGGGCTTGCTCGTCGCGTCGGTCGCGCTCACCGGCTGCAGCCTCTTGGACGTGCAGACGCCGCAGGTCCAACCATGTGAGTGGATGTCCGAGCGGGTCGACGGGCCCGCGACCCGCACCATGATCCTGCTCGACCGGTCCAACTCGACAGTGGCCGCCGCGTCCGGCGAGCTCCAGCCCGACTACGTCGAGCGGCTCACCAGGGTCGTCGAGTCCGAAGTCGACGACAAGGCCGTGGTCTCCATCGGCGTCTTCGGCGGAGCGTCCACCTCGGTGCAGTGGGTTGTCAGGGACCTGCGTACCGACCGGGGACGGGAGAACGCCGGCCTCCAGCAGGACGATCGGGAAGAAGCCCGCGACTGCCTAACCGGGCACCTGGTCGCCGCTGCCGCCATCCGCCCGCGGGCGCCTGGCTCCGACATCATCGGTGCGCTGGCAATGGCGAAGCTGTCGATGGTCGACCGGGCTGGCGGCCACCGGATCGTGCTGGCCACCGACGGCCTTGCCACAACCGGGTGCGCCGACCTGACGAAGGTGGCCGTCGGAGTGCCGTCGTTGATCGACGACCTTCGAAGCAACTGCGAGGCGGTCCCGCAGCCGGTCGACCTCGGCGGCGCGCACGTGACCATGGTCGGGATCGGGCACCCTGCCGGTCGCCAGCCGCAGCCGGCGACCTCGCAGCTGTTCTGGCTGAACACGTTGTGGCAGGGGCTGTGCACCGACCTCAATGCGACCTGCGAGGTCTCGTCCGACCCGATCAGTGTGGCGGCGGACGGTGGCGTGCCCGCCGAGGCCGGGCTGGACGAGCCGCAGGTGACCTTCACCCCGCCCGAGGAGGGCCTGAGCCGTGACCACGGCACCGTCTTCCAGCTCGACACGGAGGTGCTGTTCGAGACGAACTCGGCGACGATCCTGCCCGCCGGTGCCGCGACCCTGGAGCGGATCGTCGCGCGGATCCGAGCCATGCCGCCGGTCACCATCCGGATCGACGGCTTCACCGAGGGACAGGCGAGCCCGGCCGCCAACTATGTGCTCGCCAAGAGCCGGGCCGACGCCGTCGCCGCCGTGCTCACCGCTGGTGGGCTCACCGTGGCCGAGGCCACCGGACACGAGGGCGTGGCCCCGATGTGCCCCGCCGCACGGCCGGACGCACCCAAGGACGACCCGGCTCGCCAGTGCAACCGCAGGGTCGACATCGTGGTGACGGAGCGACGATGACAACTACCGATCCGACCAAGCCCCTGCTCACCCGGAACCTGCCGTTCTACCCGGCGCAGGACTGCCCGCCGTCGGCGCCGTGTGGCCAGCGGCTCAGCGATCCGGCCGAGAAGGTGGCGTACGAGGCCAACCAGCTCAGCAATGCCGAGGCCGCCGCTCTCAAGCGCGCGGCGCTGTCGGCCCAGGCCGAGCTCGACTCCGCCAAGCCACGCGTCGACACGGCCGTGCGCAGGCTCGCGCAGGCCGAGGGCCGTTTCGTCACGGCGAAGCACCTGCTCGTGGCGTATGCCAGGTCGTGGCGGGTCGGGCACGCTGTCGACGCCGCGGAAGCCGTCCGGCGCCGGCACCTGCACGACGGCCCGGAGGACCGGCGGCACCGGCCCAGGTGGGCGCGGGTGTTGCTGTGGCCGACCGTGCTGGTCGCCGCGGTCTACGACACCGCGTTCTTCTCCGCGATGCTGCTGCGGCTGATCGACGCCCCGAGCAGCGTGCAGGACCTCCGGTTCTGGATCTCGCTGCTGCCCGGCGTCATGATCACTGTCGGGCTCCTGGCTACCGGACACTGGTTGGCGGAAGCGCTGACCAGGGCCCGCGCTCACCGGGAGCGCCGGCCCACCAGGACTACCCTGCTGGCCAGGCTGGTCGCGTGGCGCCGGCACCGTCCGGCCCGGGTCGACGAGCGCGAGGCGCAGGACCTGCCGTGGCCACAGTGGGTGCTGCCGGTCGCCTTCACGATGGCAGTGCTGGGCATTCTCCTGGTTTGGGCGCACATCCGCGGCCAGGTTGGGCCCAATGAGGAGGCGCAGCCGCATCCGCAAGCGATCGCGCTGCTCATCTTGATGTTCAGCCTCTCGGCGATCGCCATCAAGATGATCCACTACAACCGCTTCGCCGACGACGCGGCTACCACGAAGGCCGCCGTCCGGAAGGCGCGGTGGGCCTACCTCCACCTGCGGTTCCTCGCCCGTCGCGCGGTCGACGGCTACATTGCCAGGGGCCAGGAGCTGGCCAGCCTCCTGGACGTCCTCGAGTCGAAGACGCGCCAGCACATCGACGCTGCCTGGGTCGGCATCCTCGAGGACCGGGAACGCCACGGCTTGGCGAGCGCCGTCGCCCCCGACCTCGTCGACGTCGCCGTCGCCGAGTGCCACACCGGTGAGCCGTGCCCGCACCCAACCTTCACCGAGCTGGGCGAGCCGCAGGTCTGCCTGCGGCTGATCCAGGGCGCCCGCGCCGGCCTCGATGCGCACGACTTCGGCTCGGCCCGGGCGCAAGTCGCCGCCGTCCTGACCGAGCTCGAACACCAGTGGGCGCCCCTACGGGGTCCGACGGGTCCGGCGGCGGAGGTTCAAAGCCGATCAGGGTAGGGCGACGGTTCGCGGGCGTACGCCGGCTGCGTGCAGAGCGCTGACGAGCTGGACCGCCCACGGATGTTCGTCGGCGGTCAGGCCGGTGGGGTTGTCCAGAGCGAAGGCGACGCGGTCGCCGAGGTCGAGTCGGATCCAGCCGGGGTCGAAGCCACGCAGCACGGCTGCGGCGCGGTCGGCGTCGGCCGGTTCGACGGTGACCCGGATGGGCGATTCGAGCCACGTCACCCCGGCTGCTGCGAGGGCGGCGTCGGCGCGGGCGGCCGCGGCTGCCGCCGCTGGGGCGGCCGGCGCGAAGATGGCGTTGAACAGGAGTTTGGCGGTGCCGTCGGTGAAGGCCCGGAAGTTCGGTTCGCCGGCGAAGAGCACCGACCGGCCAGCGCCGGCCGCCTCGTCGACCGCGGCGGCGGTGCCGCCTAGCTCCTCGGCCCCGGAGGCGAAGCCGGAGATGAACCAGTCGGGCGACGCCGCCGGTGGGTACGAGACGGCGACGGTAGCCGGGTCGGTGGCGCGCATGACGAGGTCGTACTCGTAGAACTGCCAGGCGGTCGGGCCGACCCCGGCGCCGAGCGGGCTACCGGGGGCGACCTGCACGCGCAGCAGCGAACCCGGCACGTCCGAGGTCGGGTTGGCCAGCTGCGCGCTGGTCAGGCCCAGCCGGGCGGCGAGCAGCGCGCCGCCGCGCCAGCCGACGTACCGGCCGCCCGCCTGCACCCAGCCGGTCAAAGCGGCACGGCCGGCGGCGCCGAGGGCGGCGTAGGCCGCCGGCGCCGGGCCGTTGGGCACCAGCAGGACGTCGATGCCGGACAGCGCGCCGGCCGCCACATCGGCCGGCCGGAGAAGGCGGTACGGCAGGCGCCACTCCCGCTCGAGCCGGTAGCGCAGCCAGCCGGTGGACTCGATCGCCGAGGTGGACGTCGCCGACAGCTCGAGCACGCCGACGCTGGGCAGCGGCGCCGGGAGCGCCGGCGGGGCCGGCGCGGCCACCGGGGCGGCCGGTTCGAAGGCCGGGGCGAGCACGGCCCCGGAGGACCCGCCGCCGACGTTGCCCAGCAGCGGCAGGCTCCAGCCGGTGACGTCGTAGAAATAGGGGAACGGGGTGTAGGTGTCCTCGTTGAGCATGGCCTGGACCCAGTGCTTCTGGGGTTGCGCCAGGCTGATCCAGTAGGTGCCGGCGGGCAGCGTGGCGGGCGCCGGTGGCCGGCCGTACTCGCGGTAGTCGGGCACGGCCAGCGGCTGGGTCAGCCGGCCGACCTGCACGCCCATCCGCTGCAGGCGGCGGATGACCAGCGCCGCGTCGGACGCGTGCGCGGGGTCGTCGGTGCGGATGAAGTAGTGGCGCACCAACCGGTCCGGCACCGGGAGCAGCACCTCGTTGCCCTCGTTGTACACCTGGTTGGGCTCCAGCAGGCCGGCCTGACCCTGCTGGTAGGCCTGCACGTGGGCGGCGTGCCACTGGCTCAGGATCGTCGTGCGGGCGTCGGCGGCGACCGACAGCGACACCCACTGCGTCAGGTACTGCTCGAGCGTGCGTTCGGCGATGGGGCTGCTGTTGCCCTTCTCGAACGTCATGCCGGCGGCGAGGAAGCCGGTCGTCGGCACGGTGTCGCCGTAGCCCATGTAGAACAGGTCGTAGACGCCGGCGTTGAAGAAATCGATGCCGCGCCTGGTGAACTCGGCGGCCATCGCCGGGCCGTAGCGGTTGTCGATCCAGTCCATGGACGCTTCGGCGATCTCGTGGTAGACCGGATCGGCGTTCGGCGGGAAGAAGTAGCTGGTGCCGCCCATCTCGTGGGCGTCGATGAACAGCACCGGCGGCAGCTGCCGCAGCAGCTCCAGCTTGCCGTCGGTCTCCGCCTGGGTGCGGGCGAACCAGTCCCGGTTCAGGTCGAAGCCGTAGCTGTTGCGCCGGGTGTCGGCCTCGCGGCCGTCGGGGTTCTGCACCGGCATCACGACGACCACCGCGTTGTTCAGGATCCGCTTGGCCGCGCAGTCCTCCCGGTCGGCGATGTCGCGCAGGGTGCGCAGCGCGGCGTCGGCGCCGCTCTCCTCGTTGCCGTGGACGTTGCCGGTGACCCACAGGATCGCCGGCAGCTGCTCCGCGGTGCGCCGCGCCACGTCGGCGGGAGTGTGCGGGTCGCGCAGCAACGCCGTCGACGCCTGCAACCGCCGCAGCCCGGCGGGCGTCACCCGGTCCGGCCGGCCGGCGATCGCGTACCGCAGCGGGCGGCCCTGCCACGACGTGGCGAGCGTGCCGGCTACCGCCCGCGGGCTGGCCGCCGCCACCGCGTCCAGGTAACGGTCCGACTCGGCCGCGGTGACCTCGCGCTCGCCGAGATCGAAGCCGAGCACCTCCCGCGGTTCCGGCACCTCACCCCGGTACACCGCCGGGGTCGTGGTCGGGTCGCAGCCGGCGGGTGCCGCGAACGCCGGCACCGCAGGCAGCAGGGCGAAAATGCTGGTAGCGGCCGCCAAGCCGGCCGAAATGCGGGTGCGCGCTCCCATGCGAGCGAGTCTTACAGCGATCCGTAGTCAGGCCAATACTCCCAGCCCGAGCGGGTGACAGGCTCTCGTCTGGCCGCCGCCGTTGAGCCGGCCCGGCGTCATGGTTGCCTCGCGCTGGCGGGCGCGATCTGCACGATCTGCTTGCGCGACTCCCCAGGCGAAACGGCGATGCGTTGAACCGGGGAGACAGGTCTATACATTCAGTGAGTGATCGATTGCACATAGTGCACTCGTGTGGTCGCTGCCGGGGTGGGCCGTGCCGGCGGACACTAGCCGGCGGGTGCTCTAGCCGGGGGTTTACCGATGAGCGTGATGAGCCGGGCGACCGTCGCGGTGGCGGTGCTGACGACGGTCGTGGGTGCAGCCGCTGCGGCGCCGTCGATGGCGGCCTCGCCCGACGTGGTGCTGTCGGAGGTGTACGGCGGCGGAGGCAATTCGGGCGCACCGTACCGAAACGACTTCGTCGAGCTGTACAACCGTGGCGGTTCGACGGTCCCGCTGGCGGGCTGGTCGGTGCAGTACGCGTCGGCGGCCGGCACCACCTGGCTGGTCACCGCGCTCGGCGGGGAGATCGCGCCGGGAACGAGGTACCTGATCCGGCTCGGCTCCGGGGGCTCCAGCGGTGCGGTGCTGCCCGCACCGGACGCCACCGGCGGCACGAACCTGTCGGCGACCTCGGGCAAGGTCGCGCTGGTGACCAGCACCGCGGCGCTCGGCTGCGGCGGCAATTGCGACGGCGCCCCGGGCGTGCGCGATTTCGTCGGCTACGGATCGGCCAACGACTACGAGGGCGCGCCGGCGCCGGCGCTGTCCAACACGCAGTCGGCGACCAGAGCGACGCCAACTGCGGACACCGACAACAACGCCGCCGACTTCGTGCGCGCGGCGCCGACCCCCCAGAACTCGGCCGTGGGCTGCGGCTATCCGGGGACGCTGATCCGCGCGATCCAGGGCGGCGCGCACCTTTCGCCGCTGGCCGGCGCGGCGGTCAGCGACGTGCGCGGTGTCGTCACCGCGGTGAGCGCGACCGGCTTCTGGCTGCAGGACCCGTGCCCGGACGGCTCGGTGGCCACCTCGGAGGCGGTGTTCGTCTACACGTCGACGGCGCCCGGCGTGACCACCGGGCAGGAGGTGGCGGTGTCCGGCAGGGTCAGCGAGTTCCGACCCGGCGGCGCATCCAGCACCAACCTGACCACGACCGAGATCACCGGCCCGAGCGTGCGCGTGCTCGGTAGTCGCACGTTGCCCGCGCCGGTCGTCGTCGGTTCCGCCGGCCGTGTGCCACCGGCCTCGGTCATCGACGACGACGCCACCGGTAACGTCGAGACGTCCGGCAGCTTCGACGCGACGACCGACGGCATCGACTTCTACGAGTCGTTGGAGGGCATGCGGGTTCGGCTCGACAACCCGGTCGCTGCCGGCCCGCGAAACGGCTTCGGCGAGATCCCGGTGCTGGCCGACAACGGCTCCGGCGCGACAGTACGCAGCGCCCGCGGCGGCATCGTGCTGCGCCAGGGCGACGCGAACCCGGAGCGGGTGATCCTCGACGATGCCGTGCTGGCGGGTTCGACCCCGGCCGGCGTGAACACGGGCGACCGCTTCACGGCCGCCGCGGTCGGCGTCATGGACTACTCGTTCGGCAACTTCAAACTGCAGCTGACCGGGGCGCTCGGCCGGGTGAACAACGGCCTGGCGCCGGAGACGACGTCGCCGCCCGGTGCCGGCCAGCTGGCGGTGGCGACGTTCAACCTCGAGAACCTCGACCCGGGCGACCCGCAGAGCAAGTTCGACGGCCTGGCCCGCATCGTGGTCACCAACCTGGCGGTGCCCGGGATCATCGCGGCCGAGGAGGTGCAGGACAACGACGGCCCGGCCAACACGACGGTCGTCGACGCCGCGCAGACGTGGCAGAAGCTGATCGCCGCGATCAGCGCGGCCGGTGGCCCGCCCTACGCGTACACCCAGATCAACCCGGTCGACGACGCCGACGGCGGCGAGCCGGGCGGCAACATCCGGGTCGGGCTGCTCTACCGCACCGACCTTGGCCTGACGCTGGCCCCCGGTACCCCCGGCGGCCCGACGGCCGCTGTCGCCGCGACCGCATCGGGTAACCCCGCCGACCCGGTGAACCTCTCGGTCAACCCCGGCCGGATCAACCCGACCAGCAGCGCGTTCAACGCGAGCCGCAAGCCGCTGGTGGCCAAGTTCCACTTCGGTGGCAGGCCGCTGTTCGTGATCGCCAACCACTGGAACTCCAAGGGCGGCGACGACCCGCTGTACGGCTGGCGGCAACCGCCGCAACGGTCCAGCGAGCCCCAGCGCGGCCAGCAGGCGACCCAGGTGGCCGCGTTCGTCGACCAGATCCAGGCCATCGACCCGCAGGCCCGGATCGTCGTGGCCGGCGACCTGAACGACTTCGAGTACTCGACCGCGGTGCAGACGCTGGTCGCGGCCGGCCTCACCAGCCTGCCCGCCACGCTGCCAACCGCCGAGCGGTACAGCTACGTCTTCGACGGCAATTCGCAGTTCCTCGATCACATCATGCTGTCGGCGCCGCTGGTCGCCGCCGGATACCAGTACGACGTGGTGCACGTGAACGCCGAATTCGCGGTTCGGCTCAGCGATCACGACCCGCAGGTTGCGCGGCTGGTTCCCTGAGCGCAGACGACGCGTACGATTGCGTCGGGTGAGCCGGGAAGCCTGGTCGGCGTCGTAGCTGCGCGCGGGGAGGCGATGGTGATGGCCCACAGATCCCACGCCCGTTTTCCGGGCGCTCGGCTGCGAGCGGGTAGGAGCGTGGCCTGATGGATCCGTGGATGATCTGGCTGATCGTCGGGGTGCTGCTCATCGGGGCCGAGGTCGTCACGCTGACCGCCGCCCTCGGGCTGCTCGGGGTCGCCGCCCTGATCACGTCGCTGGCCGCGGCCGTCGGGCTGCCGCCGCCGCTTCAGCTGCTGGTGTTCACCATCGTGTCCGTCATCGCCATCGTGCTCGTGCGGCCGGTCGCCCGCCGGCATATGCAGCGCCCGCAGCTCGAACGCTTCGGCGTGGACGCGCTCATCGGCAAGAAGGCGCACGTGGTGCAGGAGGTGACCGGCGACGCCGGCCGGGTCCGCATCGACGGCGAGGAATGGACGGCCCGCGCCTTCGACGAGTCACTGGTGATCCCCGCCGGAGCGACCGTCGACGTGATGGCGATCCGCGGGGCGATCGCCGTCGTCTATCCCAGGGAGTGACCGATGGAACCGATGGTGATCGCGGGGCTCGTCATTGCGCTGCTCGCGGTGCTTCTCGTGCTGCGTTCGGTGCGCATCGTCCCGCAGGCCCGCGCGCGCAACGTGGAGCGGCTCGGCCGGTACAGCCGCACGCTGCAGCCCGGACTCAACTTCGTCATCCCGATCGTCGACCGCGTCTATCCGGCGATCGACCTGCGTGAACAGGTGGTGTCGTTCCCGCCGCAGCCGGTGATCACCGAGGACAACCTGGTCGTCGAGATCGACACGGTGCTGTACTTCCAGGTCACCGACCCGCGCTCGGCCGCCTACGAGATCGCGAGCTACCTGCAGGCCGTCGAGCAGCTCACGGTCACCACGCTGCGCAACGTGGTCGGATCGATGGACCTGGAGAAGACCCTGACCTCGCGCGACAGCATCAACAGCCAGCTCCGCGGTGTCCTGGACGAGGCGACCGGCAAGTGGGGGCTGCGGGTCAACCGGGTGGAGATCAAGGCGATCGACCCGCCGAAGACGATCAAGGACGCCATGGAGAAGCAGATGCGCGCCGAGCGGGACAAGCGCGCCGCCGTCCTCAACGCCGAGGGGCAACGGCAGTCCCAGATCCTCACCGCCGAGGGCGACAAGCAGGGGGCGATCCTGCGCGCCGAGGGCGACCGGACGGCCGCGATCGTCAAGGCCGAGGGCCAGGCCCGCGCGATCGACGAGGTGTTCCAGGCCGTCCACCGCAACGACCCGGACCCCAAGCTGCTCGCCTATCAGTACCTGCAGGTGCTACCCCAGCTCGCGAACGGCCAGGGAAACACCTTCTGGGTGATCCCGAGCGAGTTCACCGCGGCGCTGCAGGGCGTCTCCCGCGCCTTCAGCCAGAACCTTCCCCCGTCGGCCGCAACCCGCGCCGCCAGCTCGCCGGCCGGCGAGCTGGCGCCGCGGGCCGCCGGCGATGCCACAAGCGCGGACGAGGCCGCCGCCGAGGACGAAGCCGATGCCGAGGTTGCCGCCGCCGAGGTCGCCGCCGCCGAGGTTGCCGCCGCCGAAGCGGTAGCCGACGCGTCCGAGGTGAAGACCGTCGGTCAACTCGTCGCCGGGGCCCACCAGCTCCCCAGCGCCGACCGGACCCCGTCCACGAACAGCTCGACGACCTCCAGCTAGCGCCTCGGGTGCGAAGGCCTCTTCGGCATCGGCGGTGTCCTCGGCGGCAGCCGCGCTCAGGCGCCAGTTACGGGGTGTAACATCTCTTGATCAACAGCCACCTTACGTGGTTAGCGCCAGTAGACAGCTTTCGGGCGCGCCCTTTGCTCTGAGCGCCAGCGGGCATCGGCGCGTGACCAGCGGCGATACCGGTGACCTGCACTCGGTGGTGATGCCAGCTGGCTGTCTAAGCAAGGGGGCCAGCGAAGATTATTTATCCCGCGTATGTTACTCGCGGTTACGACTGTTGATCAACTACTACGATACTGTAAGTAGCGCATTGCGGAGTGGGTTGGTCCTCTGGCGGAGTTGCGTGTCTGATGATGGCCGTTGGGTCTGGCTCGTGCGGCTCTCCTGCAGCGGCCGTGGCCCGCCAGCACCCGATCCTGTTCTCTCCTGCCTCCCTCGGCGGTCTCGCCAGCGTGACGGGCACGGGTGGACGGCCGTCTCGTTCCACGAGGCTCACGATCAGTTGGGGCCGCGCTCGCGGGCGCTCGCCGCACCCGACGGTCATCCACCCGCGGGCACGGCCGCTGGAGGCGGTGTCGGCGGTGGTGCGGCGGCCCGGCCGGCGGCCCGGCCGGCGGCCGTTACGGGCTCCTGCCGGCCCGATCCGTCTCATGATCACCGAAAGTGTGAGGCCACCATGCACCTTTGTGCCTGTACTGCATGGTGAGCTCACACTTTCGGTGATCATGCTCGCTGGACGGCCGACCAGGCGACCGGTACCGCGCGTCTCACCCGACCTCGGGCCTCGTTGGTGACTGTCAGTAGATCTATCAGCACGTACGATGATCGCGAAGGGTTCGAAGAGGCTAAGACGACCGGACCGATTCGCCGAGTGCGTCATGATCGTCGTTTCGGTGCCACCAGCCGCGCCGGCGCGGCTCAGCGCACCCAAACAACGATCATGAGCCCGTGGCGGCACGACAAAGACGCC
>DASSUA010000282.1:0-2267 GCA_035707525.1 Pseudonocardiaceae bacterium | reverse complement strand
CACCATGGACAGATCGAACGGGCTGGCCGGCGCGTCAACCGCCACCGGTTGGGTGGTGACCCCCGGCAACCGCAGCAGCTGGCCCGGGCTGGGATAGCTCTGGAACGTGACCTGGAAGAGCGGGTTGCGGCTCAGGTCGCGTTCGGGCTCGAGCTCCTCCACCAGCCGCTCGAACGGCACCTCCTGGTGCGCGAAGGCGGACAGTGCGGTGTCCTTGACCGCATCGAGCAGCTCGCCGAACGACGGCGTGCCGGTGCAGTCCTGGCGGAGCACCACCATAGTGGACACGAAGCCGACCACCCGGTCGAGCTGCGGATGAGTGCGGTTGGCCACCGGCGTGCCGACCACGACGTCGCGGGTGCGCGAGTACCGGGCCAACAGCGCCACGAAGCAGGTCAGCAGGGTCACGAACAGCGTCGTGCCGGCCTGCCGGCTGACCTCGCGCGCCCGCGCGGCCGTCTCCGGGTCGAGGTCGAAGCGCAGGCTGTCCCCGCGGTGGCCGGGCAGCGAAGGGCTCGGCCGGTCCAGCGGCAGGTCGATTGCGGCCGGAAGGCCGGCCAGTCGCTCGCGCCAGTACGCCACCTGCCCGGCCAGCGCTCCGGTGTCCAGCCGCTCCCGCTCCCAGCAGGCGAAGTCGGCATACCGGGCGACGGGCTCGGGTAGTGCCGCGTCGCCCTGAGCGTACGCCAGGCTCAGCTCCTCGAAGAGCACCTCGGTGGAGCGCCCGTCCGAGGCGAGGTGGTGCAGCACCAGGCAGAGCACGTGTTCCTGGGAACCCAGCCGGATCAGCCCCGCGCGCAGCAGCCGGCCGCCGGTCGGGTCGAAGGGCCTGCGCCACAGCTCCCGCAGGACCTCCCGCAGTTGGTCCTCGCCAGCGCCCGGGAGGTCGATCTGGGACCAGTCGAGGGTGCCGGCCGGATCCACCCGCAGCGTCGGCTCGCCGTCGTGCACCTCGATCCTCGTGCGCAGCATCTCGTGGCGCCGCACGAGCGACTCCAGCGCGCGCCGCAGCGCCGGCACGTCGAGCGGCCCGCGCAGTCGATGCGCCTCCAGCACGTGGTACGCCGCCGGCTCAGTGATCAGGCGGTCGAGGAACCAGAGCCCGCGCTGGCCGGCGGAGAGCGGCACCGTGGCACCGTGCGGCGCGCGCGGCAGGGCCGCGGTGGCCCGACCGGGACCCTGCGCCGCAACCAGCTCGGCCAGAACGGCCGGCGTGGGGCGGCGCAGGAACGGCAGCACCGGTACGTCGACGCCGAAGACCTGGTGCACCCGGTTCAGCAGCCGGATCACCTGCAGGCTGCTGCCCCCGAGGGCGAAGAAGTCGGCGTCGCCGGCCGGCGTGGGCAGGGCCTGGTGCAGGCAGTCCTCGAACAGGCGCCGGACCGTGCCGCCGACCCCGTCCGCGGCCCCGGCACCCGCCGGCTCCGTCCCGGCCGGCTCTGCCTCGGATGGCTCCGTCCCGGCCGGCTCGGCGGTAGGTGCCGCCGCTGGCGCGACGGTGGACGCCGCGGCCAGCGCGGCCCGGTCGATCTTGCCGTTGGCGGTCACCGGGATCTCGGCGATCTGCACGATCCGGCCGGGCACCATGTACCCCGGCAGCCGCTCGCCGAGGTACCGGCGGGCCAGGGCCGCGTCCAGCCGACGGTCGGCGACCACATACCCGATCAGCCGGTCGCCAGCGATGTCGACCACCGCGCGCCGCACGCCGGGGTACCCGGCCAGCACCGCCTCGGTCTCGCCCGGCTCGACCCGCTGGCCGTGCACCTTGACCTGGCGGTCGTGGCGTCCCACGAAGACCAGGTTGCCGGCGGCGTCGAAACGGACCAGGTCACCGGTGCGGTAGAGCCGTTCACCCGGCGCGCCGTACGGGTCGGCGACGAAGCGGGCCGCGGTGCCGGCCGGGTCGCCGAGATAGCCGCGGGCCAGCCCGGCCCCGCCCAGGTACAGCTCTCCCACGGCGCCCTGCGGCACCGGCCGCAACCGTCCATCGAGGACATACACCCGGTGGTTGTCGACGGGCCGGCCGATCGGCGGGGATGACCGCGCATCGTCCGGGCAGTCGTGGTAGATCACCCCGATGGTCGCCTCGGTCGGGCCGTACCCGTTGACCACGCGGCGCCCAGGTCGCCACCGGGCGGCCAGCGAACCGGGAAACGCCTCGCCGCCCACGGAGGCGATCCTCAGGTCTGGGAAGCGGTCCGGGCGCATCGACTCCATCAGCGCCGGTGGCAGCTCCGCGACCGTGATCCGTTCGCGCTCGAGGGTCC
>DASSUA010000281.1:0-5691 GCA_035707525.1 Pseudonocardiaceae bacterium | reverse complement strand
CGTCGCAGCGCTTGCGGCGGGCGATCGCGAGCATCGCCGGTGCCGGATCGACGCCGGCGAGCTCGCCGCGGTGGCCGGCCCGGCGCGCACGACAGAGCAGCTCGCCGGTTCCGCAGCCGACGTCCAGCACCGCGGCGGCGTCCATGATCAACCGTAGGTAGAACGACGCCATCGCGTCCGCGCCGCCGGCCGGCGTCCACCGGTTGAGCGCGTCGTAGAGCGCGGCGAGCCGCTCGTCGCCGTAAGCGGGTGGAACCGGGTGGTTCAGTTCGGTGGGTGCAGCATGGTTGTCGAGCTGATGTGGCCGACCAGGTCCGACCGGTCCAGCCGCATGGGCTTGTACTGCCAGGTGGCGTAGAGCTGGAGCTGGTCGGCGAAGTGCGGGCTGGTCGGGTCGCCGCTCTGGCCGGGGGCGATGACGTTGCGGGCGTAGAGCTGGTTGCCGGGCGCGTGGTGGACGAGCTGGTTGTAGGTGCCGCGGTTCATCCAGATGGTGTCGGGCACGGCCGGGACCAGCGGCAGGGGCTCCCAGCTGATGTGCGCGACCGGCTGCAGCCAGCCGGCCGGGTCGGCGCCGTAGCCGGCCGCGAGCTGGTCCAGCGCGGTGACCAGCGCGCCGGTGACGGCGGCCCGGACGGTCTGGCCGTCCAGGTACGGGTACGCCAGCGGCAGCGATCCGGGTTCGGCGCCGATGAGCCTGGCGACCAGGTTGCCGAGCACGTGGCTGTCGAAGCCGGGGAGCTCGTCGCCGAACACCCGCTCGACCAGGGCCGGCCACCAGGTGTTGAAGATCGCCACCGACGGGTTGTCGTAGCGGCCGTCGCCGTCGGCGTCGACCTGCAGCCAGTCCCAGGCGCGGAGCCTGGCGACGGTGGCGGCGAGCCGCGGGTCGGCCGCGGTGTCGACTCCTGCGAGCAGGTCGTCGAGCAGCGTGGAGACGAACACGGGACCGGCCGAACCGGACGGCGTGTCGGTGGTGGTGCCGGCGGTGCGGTTGATCCGCGCGAGCGTGTCGATCGTCGCGGTGCCCGGTTCGACCTGCTCGAGCTGGTTGATCAGCGTGTTCACCCGGTGCACCGGGCCCCAGTTCCAGAAGCCGGCCGAGGAGTTCGACCAGCCGGCGATGGGCTTGTTGTTCCAGCTGGCCAGCCACCCGCGAGCCGGGTTGAGGCTGTGCGGCTGCCGGGCGAACGGCACGAAGCCCTGCCATTCGGCGCCGCCGGTGCCGTCGTGCGGCAGGAAGGGGTTGTCGCCGGCGGCCCGGATCGGGAACCGGCCGATATGCCAGTAGCCGATGTTGCCCCCGCGGTCGGCGTAGAACAGGTTGAAGTTGTAGGCGGCGCCGGCGGCCGCCGCGGCGAACTCGTCGAGGTTGCGGGCCCGGCCCAGCGCCAGCCAGGCGTCGTAGGACTGCATCTCCAGGCCCCTGGTGGCGATCTTCATCGAGATCGCGGTCGCCTGCGGGGTCGGCGCGGCGGGCAGCGGCGACATGACCGGTCCGTGGCCGGTCTCGCACAGCAGCCGCGGGCCGGTGACGAACTGCTCGGCGCGGCAGTCCATCGGCAGCCACTGGCCGCGGAACAGGTACTCGGGCACGGCCGCGCCCGGCAGCAGCCGGACGGTCTCGACGTACAGGTCGGTGTTGTCGGTGCCGCCGCTGGTGAGCGTCCACGCGTGGTGCGGCGTCACGCCGATCGGCACCAGCGGCCAGCCGGCGACCTCCATGCCGGTCACGTCGAAGCCCGCGCCGTGGATGCCGATCTCGTGGTTGACCTGCGGCGTCGAGTAGCCCATCTGCGGGCCGCCGAGCAGCAGCGCGCGCCCGTCGGCGGACAGCGGCCGCCCGATCACGATGGCGTTGGACGCCGGGGCCCGCTCGACCCCGTACCGCTCGAACACCCGCACGGCGGCCGCCAGGGAGTCCCGCGCCGCCCGTGCCGCGGCGCGCACCTCGGCGGCCGGCAGCCGTGACGGTGTCGAGGCCCGCCCCGCCGAGCTCACCGCTGCGCCGCTGGGCACCGCTGCGCCGCTGGGCACCGTCGTCGGCGCGCTCGGGTCGTCGAGCCAATGGGTGTCGGCGAACGCCTGCTGCCCGCCGGCCACGCCCAGCCTCGCGATCAGTTCCTGCAGCTGCGCGAGGTTGTCCAGCTCGTCGCCGCCGAAGGTGCCGAACGCGGCGCCGAAGTACAGGTAGGTCGCGACCGAGTCGTCGACCGTCCACGGCCGGGGCGGGCCGAACACGGCGTACTGCGGCGGCAGCGAGTTGGTCCGGCGGGCCTGCTCGATCCAGCCGTTCATCCCGTCGGCGAACGCGTGCAGCACGGTCCGGGTCAGCGGCGAGGCCTGTTCGAACATCGCCGCCCGCCGCGAGGGCGGGCCGAACAGCCGCCGGGCGAACTCGTCGCCGGGCAGCACCGACGGGCCGAACAGCTCGGACATCGTGCCGGTGCCCAGCCGGCGGTGGATGTCGGCCTGCCACAGCCGGTCCTGGCCCTGGGCGTAACCGACGCCGTAGAACAGCGAGTGCGGGCTGGCCGCGTACACGTGTGGCACGCCGTACTCGTCACGCAGGATCCGCACCGGATCGCGGCCCTGCCCTTCGGTTGCGCCCGGCGCGGCGAGATCAACTGTCGCCGAGGCGGCGACCGAACCGACTGTCGCCGAGGCCGCGACCGAACCGGCCGCCAGGAGCGGAACCAGGGCCGCCGCCGTCAGCAGTGCCCGCAACCGTCGAACTGCGCCCACCTTTGGACCGCCCACCATTGGACACCCCCGCATCGGCAAACTGCCGCACGACCCTACAGCCCCAAAGGCCCACGCGGAGCCGCCCAAAGGTGTCGATCACTAGTCCGGGGCGTGCCTTGAACGTTCAAATGGATCGGGAACCTCGTGGTCGACCCCATCGCCGGGGGTGGCGAGCCAGCGGGCCAGCAGGACGGTTGCGTCGTCCTGCAGGACGCCGTTCTGGTGGGCCATGACGGCATGGATCAGTCGCCGGACCGTCTCCGGCGGCGGGTGGCCGGCGGCCGCCTCCCGCTCGAGGAAGTCGACCAGCCTGGCCTCGCCGAAGAACCGGCCGTCGTCGTCCCTGGCCTCGGTGATGCCGTCGGTGAACAGGACGAGCCAGTCGGCGGTCTGCAGCGTCTCGGTACCCGGGACGACCGTGCTCACGCCCAAACCGAACGGCCTGCGGTGCCCCTGGCCGAGGGCCTTGACGATCTTGCCCGACCGCAGCAGCAGCGGGCGGGGGTGGCCGGCGTTGATGTACCGCAGGCGCCCGCTGGTCAGGTCGAGCTCGGCGAGAACGCCGGTGACGAACGAGCCGCCCGGAAAATGGTGGGCGATCGTCTCGTCGATCGCGCGGGCCTGCTCGTCGAGGCCGTGCCCGGCCCGGCGGGTGCCGCGGTAGGCGGCGAGCGCGGCGGCCGCGATCAGGCCGCTGTCCAGCGTGTGACCGACCGCGTCGAAGATCGCGAGCCAGGCCGTGGTCTGCGACATCGAGTAGTCGAACGTGTCGCCGCCGATCTCGTAACAGGGCTCCAGCATGCCGGCCAGCACGAAGTTGCCCATGCCGGAGGTCAGCGGCGGCAGCAACTGCCAGATGAGCTCGCTCGCCGTGGTGCGGGGCCGCTGCATGCGGACCGCGTCGATGCTGTCGCCGAGCTCGGTGTTGATCGTGATCAGGTGACCGAGCAGGGTGGCAAGCCACCGGCACTGCACGCGCAGGCCCGGATCGTTGAGATCGGTGTTGTCGCGCGGCACCACCTCGAGCACACCGAGGCGCTCCACGCCGTCGAGCAGCGGTACCCACAACCGCCGTCCGTGCTCGCCGCGCACCGGCGTCGCCTGCACCAACCGGAAGGCGCGCCCGGCGAGCGTGGTGTCGACCGCGAGCGGCGCTAGGCCGTCGTCGGCCGGATACGGATGCAGGGCGCGCTGGCCGTAGTCGATCAGGTAGATCGTGAGGTCCAGGTTCAGGGCACCGCCCGCGGCGGCCGCCACCGCCGGCAGCCGATCGGGCGGCACGAGGTGGGTGCCCTCGATGAGCCCGACCAGCGCGCGCAGCGTCCGGTTGTCCAGGCTGGCGTCGCGGGTCACCCGGCTGTACGGGACGCGCCGGATCGGTGCCTGCTCGCCGAGCCGCTCGTTGACGGCGTGGGCCAGGATGTCGCGCTGCCGCACCGGCAGCTCGGCCAGGCCGTGCAGGAACGCGTCCACCTCGGTCGGCCCGGCCTCCCCGCCGAGCGCGAAGTAGCGGGTCCACAGTTGTTCCATGGTCAGGTCGGCCAGGCTCAGCGCCGCCCGCAGCTGCTCGTCCAGTTGGTCACCGTGCCCGTCGCCCCGCATGGTCAGGCTCGCCGCCGGCCGGTGGAGCGGATCAGCTCCTGCGCGGTGTCGCGCAGCGTCCTGCCTTCGCGCTGCGCGGCACTGGCCAGCATGACGAACGCGGTGGCCTCCTCGACCCCGTGGCGGGCCATCAGGATCCCCTTGGCGATCCCGATCTGGTCCCGGCTGCCGAGGGCGTCGCGCAGCTCGTCGCTGAGCCGGTTCGCCTGCTCGAAGGACTGCGCGTTGCCGAGCAGGACCGCGGCCTGCGCCGCGAACACGCTGATCAGGTGCTCCGCGCGGGCGCCGTACGCGGCCGGCAGGCCCGAGTAGACCTTGATCGCGCCCAGCGCCGTCTCCCGGACCATCAGCGGCGCGCTGAGCGTCGCTCGCAGGCCGAGCGGCCGCACCGCCGCGCACCACCGGGGCCAGCGCCGCTCCCGCTCGAGGTCGTCGATGCGCTGAACGCTTCGCCGCTCCACGGCCGCGAGGCAGGGCCCGTCCTCCAGGTCGTACTGGAGGCGGTCGGCGTGCTCGACGACGGGGTCGGTCGCCGCCGCCGTGGCCCTGCGCCCGAACTCGTCGAGCAGGGTGACACCGGCGCCGGCCGTGTGCGCGAGCGTCTCCTTCGCCACCGAGGTGACGAGGCCGAGCGCGGAATGGACCGTCTCGGGGGTCAGCAGCAGGCGCGCCATCCGGGCGTGCACGGCGGCCAGCTCGTCGGCCAGCGGCAGGTCCGCTGCCATCGCCGATCCCCTTTCGTGCTCGGCCGCCCCGGCACGGCTACCCGCCCCGAAAGCCGACCAACCCACCTGGCGGGCGTGCTACCGGCCGGCGAGACGTTCCACGAGCGGCGCGAGCTCGTCGATGTCACCGGTCATGAACGAGCTGATCCCGAACCGCTCCCGAAGCCCGACGACCTTCTCGGTCAGAGCGTCGAGTGAGCCGATGAACACGTGCGGCGACTCCAGCACCTCGTCGGCGGTGATCTCCAGCCCGCCGCTCGCCTGGCGCAGCCGGTCCGCCCGCCGCTGCGCCTCGGCGCGGGCGCTGTCGGTGATCACGGCCGGGCCGCCGCTGGTGTAGGTGTTCAGCTCCAGCTCGTCGAAGCGGTCGCCGGCGGCCTGCCTGATCCAGCCGACCTTCTCCGCCGTGGCCGCCAGGGTGAAGCTGCGCGGCTCCGGCCTCGGCTCGCGCTGGTCGCCAGGCAGCAGCCGGGGCGCCAGCCCGACGATCTGCGCCTGCCGCGCCGCCAGCGTCAGCACCCGGCGACCGCCGGCCCCGATGAACAGCGGCGGGTGCGGCCGCTGCACCGGCTTCGGCCAACCCTCGTGCCCGGTGATCGTGAAGTGCTCGCCGGTGAAC
>DASSUA010000280.1:0-2141 GCA_035707525.1 Pseudonocardiaceae bacterium | reverse complement strand
GTCGAGCAGGGTGGCGGCTGCGGCGGCGACGGCGGCCGGCAGGTCGGTGGTGGTGGTCACCGTGGGTTGGATGCCGGTGCTGCGGACGGCGACCGGCAGGTCGCCGTCCGCGACGAGCCCGCCGAGTGCCTCGGTGGCCAGGGCGAAGATCTCGGTGGAGTTGCGGTAGTTGGTGCGCAGGGTGAAGACCCGGCGCCTGGCGGCCGGGCCGAGCACGCGGTCCTTCGCCTCGGCGGCCTCGTCCGGGTCCGGCCACGAGCTCTGCACGGGGTCACCGACGACGGTCCAGGTGGCGGCCGGGCCACGGCGGCCGATCATCCGCCACTGCATGGGGGACAGGTCCTGGGCCTCGTCGAGCACGATGTGCGAGTAGCCGTCGTAGTGCTGCGGCTCGGGTTCGGTGTGCATGGCCAGGGTCGAGCGCCGCCGCCGGGGCCGGCCCAGCAGCACGCGGAGCTCGTCGAGCAGGGCGACGTCGGCGACCGAGAACCCGGGTTCGGCGAACGAGCCGGCCAGCAGGTCCACCTCGTCGGCCGAGAGCCGCCCGTGCGCGGCGACCGCCAGCCTTTCCCGGTCGGCGAGCCAGCCGAGCACCTCCGCGGGCGTGACATTGGGCCACCAGGTCACGAGGAAGCGGTGGAACTCGATCCGCTCGCCGATCTCGGTGATCAGCTCCTCGCGGTTGGGCCGGAACCGGTCGTCGGCGCGCCGTGCCGCCTGCCGCCACAGCGCCTCCAGCAGCGCCTCGGCGGCCCGGACCCGGATGCGGTTGGTCTGGCCGCCGCGCGCGTGCACGGTCCGGCGGGTCTTGGCCAGCTCCTCCCGACCGATCCGCAGCACCTCGCCCCGGTAGAACGCCCGCAGCTCGTCCGGGGTGTCCGGCGGCACCTGGCGCACCAGCCGGCGCAGCACGCCCACCATGCGCGGCGAGCCCTTGATCGCGGCGACCGGCGGCGGGTCGAGCCGGGTCGCGGTCACCCCGTCGAACAGCTCGCCGACCGCGCGCAGCTCGGCGCTGTCCTCCCCGATCGAGGGCAGCACCCGGGCGATGTAGGACATGAACGCGTGCGACGGACCCACCACGAGCACCCCGCCGGCCATCCGCCGCGGATCGTCGTAGAGCAGGTAGGCGACCCGGTGCAGCGCCACGACGGTCTTGCCCGTGCCGGGGCCGCCGACGAGCTCGGTGACCCGGTCGGCCGGTGCCCTGATCACCTCGTCCTGCTCGGCCTGGATGGTCGCGACGATGTCGCGCATAGCGTCGCCGCGGGCCCGGCCGAGCGCGGCCATCAGGGCGCCCTCGCCCACGACCGTGATGCCGGGCGGCAGCGGCCCGACCGCCAGCACGTCGTCGTCGATGTCGACCACCTGCTGGCCGAAGCTGCGGATCACCCGCCGCCGCAGTACGCCCATCGGGTTCTTCGCGGTCGCCCGGTAGAACGCCGCCGCCGCCGGCGCGCGCCAGTCGGTGACCAGGTTGTCGAACGACTCGTCCCGGATGCCGAGCCGGCCCACGTACAGCGGCCCCTCCGCCCGTTCGCCGTTTTCGGTGTCCAGCCGCCCGAACACGAGCCCCTCGTGCTCGGTGTCCAGGACCCGCAGCAGCCGGCTCGCGTGCAGCACCGCCGCATCGCGCTCGAACAGCATCGTTGCCTGCTCGAAGATCGCCTCACGGGCGGCGCCGTGGCCGAGCTCGAGCCCCTTGTCCCGCAGGCGCTCGGCCTCCAGGCGCAGCTCGGCGACGCGCTGGTACACCCGGTCGATGTGCCGCTGTTCGGCGGCTATCTCGGCCAGGAGTGCGGATCGGTCGGGCACGGCGCTCCTTCGTCGCGGACGGGCGTGGACCAAGTATGCGAACGTGGACCAGCGGGATTTGGTTCGGTCTTGCAGGTGGGACCGAACGTGGGATTGAACATCGTCCCTGACCACATGTGCGCACGTGTTCCCGGGGCTCCCTGGAAGGATGTCCGGCGTGACGAGGATCGTGGCCGGTCGCGTCGGCGGTCGCCGGATCACGGTGCCGCCGCGGGGTACGCGGCCGACCTCCGAGCGGGTCCGGGAGGCGATCTTCTCGGCCGTCGAGGCACGCCTGAACCTCGACGGCGCCAGGGTGCTGGACCTGTACGCCGGCTCCGGGGCGC
>DASSUA010000279.1:0-5307 GCA_035707525.1 Pseudonocardiaceae bacterium | reverse complement strand
CGGTCGGCGAGGTGGCGGCACGCGGTGTCGATGGCCACCAGCGACGCCGAGCACGCCGTGTCGATGACCATGGCGGGCCCGCGCAGGCCGAAGCGGTGCGCGATGCGGCCGGCCGCGGAGCTCATGCTGGCCCCGGTGGCGTGGAAGGCGCGCACCCACTCCGGGTGCCCGAGCCGCAGCGGCAGCGAGGAGTAGTCGTGGTGCCCCTGCCCGACGAACACGCCGAGCCGGGCCCCCCGCACGGCCGCCGAGGAGGCCGGCAGGCCCGCGTCCTCCAGGGCATGCCAGGCGACCTCCAGCAGCAGGCGCTGCTGCGGGTCCATGGCCTGCGCCTCGGCGCCGCCAATCCCGAACAGCTCCGCGTCGAACTCGTCGACGGCCGCGAGGTACGCCCCCGGCAGGGTGAGCGGCACCCCGTCGAGCGCCCGCCCGGCCGGCGGCTCGCCGACCGCGCTGCGGCCGGCCATCAGCAGGCCGGCGAGGGCGTCCAGGCTTCGGATGCCGCCGGGCAGGCACAGGCCGACGCCGATGATGGCGACCGGCTCCATTCGCCCGGGCACGGCCGACGCGGTGCCGGCCGGCCGCGCCGGTGTCGGCGGCGCGGCGGTCATCGACAGGGCGGCGGCCAGCTCACGCAGGTTCGGGTGGCGGTACAGCACGGTGACCGGCACCGCCCGGCCGAGCCGCTGCGACACCTGGTGCACCCAGCGGGTCGCGGTCAACGAGTCGAGCCCGAGCTCCGCGAACCCGAGGTCGACCGCCACGTCCTCGCGGCCGAGCAGCTCGGCGAGACTGCCGCACAGCAGGGGCAGCAGCGCGGGCGTGTCCCCGGCCGGCGACGGCGCCCGGCGGGCGTCGAGGCCGAGCCGATCGGTGTGCAGCACCGGCAGTCCGCCCCCGTCGAAGGCGGCCGCCGTGGCCCGGCGGCGGATCTTCCCGGACGTCGTCTTGGGCAGGCCGGAGCGCCGCACCAGCACGACGTCGTCGGCAACGATCTCGTGCCCGGCATACACCGCCTGCCGCACTTCAGTGGCGAGCTCGGCCAGCCGGGCCGGCGGCGTGTCCCGGTCGACCTCGACGGCGACCATGAGCCGCCCGTCGCCGTCGAGCTGCACCGCGCACGCGCCGCCGATGGCGACCTCGGCCACCGACTGCTCGACGGTGCGTTCGATGTCGCCCGGGTGGTGGTTGGCGCCGCGGATGATGATCAGGTCCTTGAGCCGCCCGCACACGAACAGCCGCCCGTCGTCGAAGAAGCCCAGGTCGCCCGTGCGAAGCCAGTTACCGGTGCCGCCGGCGATGCGGGCCCGGAACGTGTGCTCGGTCTCCTCGGGGCGCCCCCAGTAGCCGTCGGGCAGGCCCTCGCCGGCCACCCAGATCTCCCCGACCTGCCCGTCCGGCAGCGGTTGCCGGGCCCGCGGGTCCACGATGCGGACGTCCCAGTCCAGGAACCAGTCGCCGCAGGCCACCAGGGGCCGGCCGGTCACGCTCGGCCGGGCCGAGCCGCCGGCCAGCGCGGCGGCGTCGTAGCGGTTCACCAGCCAGCCAGCCGGCCGCCGGCTGGTCGAAACGCACAGACCGGCCTCGGCCAGGCCGTAGCACGGCGTGATGGCCTCCCGGCGCAGGCCGGCGGCGGCGAAGTGCTCCGCGAACCGCTCCAGCGTCGCCGGCCGGACCGGCTCGGCACCGTTGGACACGCACCGCAGCGCCGACAGGTCCAGCGCCGCGACCTCCGAGGGCGGTATCGCGTCGCAGCTGCGCTGGTAGGCGAAGTCCGGCCCGGCGATCCAGGTCGCCCGGTACTGCGCCGCCGCCCGAAGCCAGCGACCCGGATCCGCCGCGAAGCTCTTCGGCGCCATGAACGTGCTCGTGCCGCCGGCCAGCAGCGGCAGGAGCAGCTGCTGGATCATGCCCATGTCGTGGTAGAGCGGCAGCCAGCCGACCACCTGCACCGGGTCGGGCGCCGGCACGGTCGCGCCGAGCCGTTCGACATGGTGCAGCAGGCTCCGGTGGGTGTTGCGAACGCCCTTGGGCGAGCCGGTCGACCCGGACGAGTACTGCAGGTAGGCCACCGCATCCGGATCCACGTCCGGCAAGGGCGTCCGCGGCGGCGCCGGCAGCGCGTCGAGCGCGAGGCCGTCGACCCCCTCGGGCAACAGGCCGTCCGGGATCTCCGCCGCCTCGAGAGTCAGCGCCACCGCCGCAGCGCTGTCGGCCAGTACCGAGGCGACCCGCTCCCGGTACCGCTGCAGCCGGCCGGATGCGGGCAGCGCCGCCGGCACCGCGGCCAACCCGGCGCCGAGGCAGCCGAACAGCGCGATGGCCAGGTCCGGGCCGCTCGGCAGCAGCAGCAGAACCCGATCGCCTGGCCGGTAGCGCCCGGCAAGCGCGTGGGCAACCCGCCGCGCCTGCTCGACGAGCTCGGCGTAGGTCCACTCGGCGACCTCGCGTTCGCCGTGCAGAAATCGCATAGCCGGCCGGTCGGGATATTCCTCCGCGACCCTTGTGAGCCGGCCGTACACATCACCGGTGCGAGAGGGCTCCAGGGGCATAAAAAACGGTAGGAGCACGCCGTCGGCGGCCAGCTCGGCGATGGCCAGATTTTGACGTTTTCCCAGTTCACGCCCGGTGGCAGGTTATAACCGGACGCTGTGTCAGTCCCGGTGTCAGTCCCGGTGTCAGTCCCGGTGTCAGTCCCGCTTGGGCTCCGGCACGAAGTGACCGAGCAGGGTCGAGAAGATCGAGATCAGCAGCGCCGCCAGCAGCGCGACCCAGAACCCGTCGATCTCGAGCCGGTCGGTGAGCGCCGCCGTGATGCCGAGCAGCGCGGCATTGACCACCAGCGCGAACAGCCCGAGAGTGATGATCGTGAACGGCAGTGCAACCAGCCGCAGCACCGGCCCTATCAGGGCGTTGACCAGCCCGAACAGCAGCGCCACCCACAGGTAGGTCAGCACCCCGCCGTTGACGTCGATTCCCGGCACGATCCACGCGGTCAGCCAAATCGCGACGGCGAGCACGACGAGCCGGAGGAGAATCCTGACGACCACGCGAACCTCCAAAGATCGACAGCACGCAGGCAGTGTGCTGGCGCACGCTAGCCGATCGTCCACCTCCGAGGCCCATCTCCCGGTCAGGACGGCGTCACCGTGTCGCAGGCCGTTCGGCCTCACCGCGGGGTAGCTACGCCCCTGCCGGGCACGGCCGGGCGCGAATACCGTCGATTCATCAGCTGTGCTCGGAGGTGAGAGTCATGACGGGCACACCGAAGGACGCGCGCGAGGCGGCGCGCAAACGCATCGAGGAGCGGCGCGGCTTCGTGCCACACCTGATCATCTACCTGGTGTTCAACGCCGGTCTGATCCTGCTGTGGGAGTCCGCCGGAGGTGACGGGTTCTTCTGGCCGGGCATCGTGCTCGTCGCCTGGGGCATCGGCTTGCTGATGCACGCGTGGAACGCCTTCATCAGCAAGCCGATCAGCGAGGCCGACGTGGATCGCGAGCTGCGGCGGGCCGGCTACCCGACCGAGGACCGGTCAGCGCAGGGGTGATCGAAGGCGGTGGCGGGCGGCGTCGAGGGCCAGTGAGCCGGGGCCGACGATCGCGATGAGCAGGAACGTCCAGCAGTAGAGGGCGGCGAGTTCGCCCTTGTTCTCGATCGGCAGGATGCCGCCGGCCTGGTGCACGGTGAAGTAGGCATACGCCATGGCGCCCGAGCACAGGATGGCAGCGGGCCTGGTGAACAGGCCGATCGCGAGCAGGGAGCCGACGCCGAGCTCGATCACGCCGGCCCACCAGCCGGGCCACGAGCCGACCGGCACGGGGGCCCTGCCGAAGGCGCCGAACAGCTTCTGGTACCCGTGGCAGGCGAACAGGAACCCGACGACGATTCGAACGGCGGCGATCGTCAAGCCGCCGAAACCTTCGGCAAGGGCATGCGTCGCGGTCCTGCCGGCGACCGGCTCAGCCGGGACCGCGCCGGAGACCGTCACCTCGGCCATAAGTTGCTCCTTTCGCTGCCGACATATCGCGTCGCCGACCCGGCGGCCAGTACCCAGGCACAACGTTCTCGATGAACCGAAAAGGGGCGCCCCCGGGCGGCGAAGAATGCGTTTGGCGAGGGCTATGTCGTGTTGCGGTAGCTCATTGACACGCCTCCCGCCGGCCAGATGCCCTACGCCGATAATCGTGATCGCAATCGACGATAGACATCGGGCCGGCGCGATGTCAATGCCTTCCCGATCCATCGAGAGCTCCCGGTCGTCCCCTAGGGCGGAGCAAGCCGTTACGATATTTTGCCTAACGTATTTCACAATCTTCGGTCTCGATATCCGCGCCTTGGCCCGACTCCACTAAAGGCGCAGGTCACGGCGACGCGGCGGTCCAACTCGCACGGCACCGACGCCTACGTCGCCGGCTGTCCGCTGTTGGCTCGCGCCGAACCGGACACACCCGACGCAAGGGCCTGACCTGCGTTTCCGGTGGACCCGCGAACCCGTTGTGACGGTTCGCCCCCTACGTCGCATCCGGAGTATGTCGGATTCAGTCGTGTCGTATGTCGACTGCTTGTCGACTGCGGACCCGGTGCCGACACCCGACGCGCGGCCGGAAACCGACATGGGCCGACGATGAACCGACTGTCGATGCATCGCGTACACGCCGTTAGCGCCTACGCCAAGGCCGTGATCATCGGTGATCATCGCGGCCGGTCGTAGCGCAGACACTCCGGACCTTGCGGAGGAGACCGGGCAGGTGGGTAGCTACACCATCACAGTTCACACGGACGGCGGCGCAGAGACGACGGTGAGCGTGCAGGACACCAACGGCACTCCGCTGGTCACCGAGGTCGTCGTCCGCGCGGCCAAGGGGCAGGGCCTGACTGCCGAGCAGGTGCCCTTCGTCCGGCTCGACCTGTTACTCCAGGCCCTCCGCCCGCAACCGCCCGCGGCCACCCCGACCGTCGCGGCGCCGCGGCAGGGCCCGGGACCCGGCACGGACCACGGCCAATCGAGCGGGCCGGTCGGGGTTGCCGTGGCACGCGTGTACCGCCGCATACCCCCCGATTTGGCCGAGGTCTATGCCAAGCTGGGCAGCGTCACGGCCGTGGCCAGCCACTACGAGGTTCCCCGGCACACCGCGCAGGGCTGGATCGGGCGCTTGCGGCAGAGCCGAACCTAGCCCGGAGGGACCGTCCTCTACTTCCGCGACCCTTGTGCCTCACCGGTCGCTCTGAGCGCCTTCACGGGGGTCACGGGCGCCGCTCGACGCCGATGACCATGAGGCTGTCACCCTTCTTGATCGATTCGCC
>DASSUA010000278.1:0-12526 GCA_035707525.1 Pseudonocardiaceae bacterium | reverse complement strand
CGCTCGCCCTGGCGATCGTGGCCGCGTTGCACACCGTGCTGGGAGAGATGGTGCCCAAGAACCTGGCGATCGCCGGCCCCGAACGCACGGCGCTGTGGCTGGTGCCGGCCCACTATGCGTTCTGCCGGCTGACCAGGCCGGTGTTGCGGCTGTTCAACGCGGTAGCGCACGGGGTGCTGCGCCGGGCCGGCGTCGAGCCCAGGGACGAGCTGGCGACCGCGCTCACCACCGACGAGCTCGCCGACCTGATCGGCGAGTCCCGCCGCGAGGGATTGCTGGACGCCGCCGAGCACCGGCGGCTCACCAAGACCCTGTCCTCGGCACACCGCACGGTCGCCGACGTACTGCTGCCGATGGACCGGCTGACCACGTTGCCGGAGCAGCCGACGATCGACGACGTCGCCGCCGCGGTCGCCGCGACCGGGTTCTCCCGGTTCCCACTGCGCACGGCCGAGGGCCGGCTCGCGGGCTACCTGCACGTCAAGGACGTGCTCGACCGCGACGGCCTCGACCCGGCGAGCCGGGTGCCGCGCAGCCGGATCCGCGGCCTGCCGGAGCTGCCGGCCGACGCCCGGCTCGACGAGGCGCTCGCGGCGCTGCGCCGGGCCCAGAGCCACCTCGCCCGCGCGGTCGGCCGCGATGGCGCCACCCTGGGCGTGGTAGCGCTCGAGGACCTGGTCGAGGAGTACGTGGGCACCGTGCGCGACGCGACCCACGTACGGCGCCGCTGACCACACTCCACCTGACCACGCGCCGGCCTGCTGAGCACCGCGGCCTGCTGAGCACCGCGCAGGCACCAGCACAGCCAGCCCGCGGCGTGTTGGAGACGACACCCCGCGGCGCGTGGGCGTCATCCGCTCCGCTACACGAAGCGTGGGCGTCATCCGGTCCGCGGCGTCGACGTGGCGGCCAGCCTCGTAGTGCCCGCAGCGCCACAATCCCTGTCCGGCGAGCCCACCATCCGCCCATGATCACCGAAAGTAGTCACGGATCAAAGACGATTGCGGGCACTTGGGGACCGTTAGAGCCACATGTGGAACTAAGGATCCCCAAGTGAGCCGGCCCTTCGGCATGATCAGCGAAAGTGTGAAGCCACCGTGCACGTTCGCCGCCTGTACCGCATGGAGAGCTCACACTTTCGGTGATCACGACCGGTGGTAGACCGATCACATCACGGTCCGGCGAAACGTGGCGCGCTCACGACCGGTCACGGTCGGCAACTCGCGCCTCCGCCACACCGGCACGACCGTCGATCGGCCGGGCCCGCGGAGCCCGACACGGCACCAGCTACACGCCGGCCCGCCGCGCCCGCCCCCAAACGTGCAACATGCGTACCCAAGCGTGCAACATGCGTACCGAAACGGACGACACGCGTCACTGGGTGGTTAGCGGATGGCTTTCTTGTCCGAGTTGCGCACGGCGGCGTAGGCGGCCGAGCCGACGAACAGCACCGCGCCGATCACCAGCGCCCAGACCAGGAACTTGAGCACGGCGCCGAGCACCATCAGTCCGATCCAGACCAGGGCGATGATCCCGAGTACCCGCCACATGGCCGACTCCTCTCCGCGCGTGTGCACCGATGCAAGTCCATATCACCATCCTGGGTTCGCGCATCGGGGTTGGACCCTGAAACCCTGAAAGCCGGAGACTCGAGCCGGAGGGCCTTTCACCCGAGTGCGCTACGCTGACTACGGTTCGTGAGCCATCGCCGACGATCCCTTCCGCTGTACGCGTGACGGGCTACTCCTATTTTCCGCGCCCCGGGCGCGCACGAGCCGCGGTGGTTACCGTGAGGTAGTACCGACCCGATTGAGCGCTTGAGAGGGGCGTCGATGGCTCGACACCGCGCTGCGGTGGATCCTTCCGCGGGACGCGGCGTGGCGAGCTGGCCGTTCCTGGCGGTGGGCGCCGTGCTCGTGCTGCTGCTGGGCTGGGTGGGTTGGAGCTGGGCCGGCGGCGTGCTGGAGCGCCGGCTGCAAGCCGTGACGGCCAGCTGCCCGGAGGGCGAGGTCGTGCTCACGGTCGCCGTCGCGCCGGCGATGGCCGACGTGATCGGCCGGACGGCCGACGCCTGGACCAGAGGCCGGCCGGTCCTGCAGGACCACTGCGTGCGCGCCGAGGTCGCCGGGCTGGCGCCCCAGACGGTGCTGGACGGGCTGACCGGCGGCTGGGACGCGCAGAAGCTCGGAGCCCGGCCCGGGGCCTGGCTGCCCGAGTCGTCGCTGTGGATCAACCGGCTGTCCGCTCAGGATGCCAAGCTGATCGGCTCCCAGCCGACCTCGATCGCCAGCAGCCCGGTGGTGCTGGCGATGCCGGAGGCCGCCTCGAAGGCATTCTTCGAGGGCAGCGGCCTGCAGTGGGGTGAGCTGCCGAAGCTGGTCTCCGCACCGGAGGGGTGGGCCCGTTTCGGCCATCCCGACTGGGGGCGGTTCGGCGTCGCCATGCCCGACGTCGCGCGGAACCCGGCGAGCGCGCTGGCCCTGCAGTCGGTGCTGGCCAGCTCGAGCCCGAAGGGCACCGGGCCGGTGACGGTCGAGATGCTCTCGATGCCGCCGGTCAACGACGCGATGATCAAGCTGGCCAGCTCGGCCCCGCCCGGCGTGCCCGCCACCACGCACGACGCCCTGAACGCGCTGGCCGGCGCCGGCGACGTGGCAGCGACGCCCTATGACGCGGTGCCCGTGCTGGAGTTCGACCTCTACCGCCGCAACGCCGGCCTCGACGGCAGCCCGGCGCCGGCGCAGGCGCTGGCCGGGATGCCGGTCGGCGGGCCGACCCCGACCGCGGACTTCCCGTTCGTTGCGCTCTCCGGAGACCGGGTCGACCAGCTCCAGGTGCGCGCCGCGCAGCAGTTCCGCGAGTTCCTGCAGGGCGGCGGCCAGCGGGACGAGCTGGCCAGGGCCGGGCTGCGGGTGCCTGGCAGCAACCAGCGGCCGGAACACGCGCCGGGCATCCGGTGGTCGGCCACGCAGAGCGAGCTGACCTACGCCGACGCCAACACCACCCAGCAGATCTCCGCGGCCTGGACCAACGCGGCCGGCAGCGGGCAGGTGGTGACCGTGCTGGTCGACGTGTCCGAGTCGATGCTGGACGACGGCGGCGGCGGGCGCGCCAAGCTCGACTGGGTCAAGGCCGCGCTCGGCGGGCAGATCAACCGGTTCGGCTCCGGCTCCCTGGGCGTGTGGGTCTTCTCCAGCGAGCTCACCGAGGGCGGGCTGCCGTACCGGCGACTCGTCGCCACCGGCCCGGTCGGCGAGCAGCGCCGGCAGCTCACCGACGCGGTCAATGGCATGGCGGCGGCGTCGGCGAGTCACCTGTATCCCAGCGTGCTCGCGGTCTACCGGTACGCGCTCGATGACTATCAGCGGGGCCGGACCAACCGGGTCGTGGTGATCACCGACGGTCGAAACGACGCCCAGACGATGGACTACGCGCTGTTCAAGCGCGAGCTGGACAAGCTCCTCGCCGGCGGCGCCGAGCTGCCGATCGGCGTGGTGGCGATCGGGGCGGACATCGACCGCGACCAGCTCGCCGAGCTGAGCCGCTCGACCGGCGGCACGTTCAGCGCCGCCGAGGACGGGACCCACGTCGAGGCCGCCCTCGGCGAGCTGCTCTCGGCCGGCTGAACGAGAGCCCTGCCGGCATGGCTCAGGCGTGGGCCTGCGGCGGGGGGCACGCGCACACCAGGTGACGGTCCCCGTAGGCGCCGTCGATGCGCCGCACCGGCGGCCACACCTTCGGCGCGTCCGTCCCCGCCGGGAACGCCGCCAGCTCGCGGCTGTACGGGTGGTTCCACTCGCCCACCAGGCAGGCCGCCGTGTGCGGGGCGTTGTGCAGCGGGTTGTCCTGCGCCGGCCACTCCCCCGCGCCGACCCGGTCGATCTCGGACCGGATGGCGATCATGGCGTCGCAGAACCGGTCCAGCTCGGCGAGATCCTCGCTCTCGGTCGGTTCGACCATCAGCGTGCCGGGTACCGGGAACGACATGGTCGGGGCGTGCAGGCCGTAGTCGGCGAGGCGCTTGGCCACGTCGTCGACGGTGACGCCGGTGGCCCTGGTGATCGGCCGCAGGTCCAGGATGCACTCGTGCGCGACCAGGCCGCCGCTCACGCCATGCGGGTTCGGGCCGTGCACCGGGCCGGTGTAGAGCACCGGGTAGTGCTCGCCAAGCCGGCGCGCCACGTAGTTGGCCGCCGCGACGGCGGTCAGCGTGGCCCGGCGCAGCCCTTCGGCGCCCATCATCCGGATGTAGGCCCACGAGATCGGCAGGATCGACGCCGACCCCCACGGCGCCGCGCTGATCGGGCCGACCCCGGTGGCCGGACCGGCCGGCGGGACCAGCGGGTGATTGGGCAGGAACGGCGCCAGGTGCGCGCGCACCCCGATCGGGCCGACGCCAGGGCCACCGCCGCCGTGTGGAATGCAGAACGTCTTGTGCAGGTTCAGGTGCGACACGTCGGCGCCGAACTCGCCCGGCCTGGCGACCCCGAGCAGCGCGTTGAGGTTGGCGCCGTCGACGTAGACCTGGCCGCCCGCGGCGTGCACCAGCTCGCACACCTGCGTGACGCTCTCCTCGTAGACCCCGTGCGTCGACGGGTAGGTGATCATGATGGCGCCCAGCCGGGCGCGGTGCTCGTCGAGCAAGGCCCGCAGGTGGTCCAGATCGATGTCGCCGCGCTCGTCGCAGCGCACCACGATCACCCGCAGGCCGGCCATCGCCGCGGAGGCGGCGTTGGTCCCGTGCGCCGAGGCCGGGATCAGGCACACGTCGCGCTCGCCCTCGCCACGCGAGCGGTGGTAGGCGCGAATCGCCAGCAGCCCGGACAGCTCACCCTGGCTGCCGGCGTTGGGCTGCAGGCTCACCGCGTAGTACCCGGTCAGCTCGGCGAGCCAGCGCTCCAGGTCGGCCACGACGGCGAGCAGCCCCGCGTTGTCCTCGACCGGCGCGAACGGGTGCGCCTCGGCGAACTCCGGCCAGGTCACCGGCACCATCTCGGCGGTCGCGTTGAGCTTCATCGTGCACGAGCCGAGCGGGATCATCGACCGGTCCAGCGCGACGTCCTTGTCCGAGAGCGTGCGCAGGTAGCGCAGCAGCGCCGTTTCCGAGCGGAACCGGTGGAACACCGGGTGCGTCAGGAACGGCGACGTGCGGCGCAAAGCCACCGGCAGGGCGTCGGCGGCGACGGCGTCGACCTCGTCCGGATCGGGCACGTCGATGCCGAACGCCTCCCACACCAGGGTCAGGTGGTCGCGGGTCGTGGTCTCGGCGCACGAGACACCGACGTGGTCGGCGTCGACCAGGCGCAGGTTGACGCCCAGCTCGCGGGCGCTCGCGACGACGGCACGGGCGCGGCCCGGCACCCGCGCCAGCACGGTGTCGAAGAACTCGTCGTGGACGATGTCGACGTGACCGGCGCGCAGGCCGGCGGCGAGCACGGCCGCCATCCGGTGTGCCCTGGTCGCGATCGCGCGCAGCCCGTCGGCGCCGTGGTACACGGCGTACATGCTGGCCATGACCGCCAGCAGCACCTGTGCGGTGCAGATGTTGCTGGTCGCCTTCTCCCGCCGGATGTGCTGCTCACGGGTCTGCAGCGCCAGCCGGTAGGCCGGCGCGCCGTCGACGTCCCGGCTGATCCCGACGAGCCGGCCGGGCAGCTGCCTGGCCAGGCCGTCGCGTACCGACAGGTACGCCGCGTGCGGGCCGCCGAAACCCATCGGGACCCCGAACCGCTGGGTCGAGCCGACCGCCACGTCGGCGCCGAACTCACCCGGCGGCCGCAGCACGGTCAGCGCGAGCGGGTCGGCAACCACCACGACCATCGCCCCCCGCTCCCTGGCCGCGGCCGCGACCGCCTCCAGGTCACGCACCACGCCGGACGCGCCGGGGTACGGCAGCAGCACGCCGAAGAACTCGCCGTCGGGCAACCCCGCGGCGGTGTCGGCGACCACGATCTCGATGTCGAGCGGCTCGGCGCGGGTGGACACCACGGCGATCGTCTGCGGCAGCACGTCGGCGTCGACCAGGAACCGGTTGGACCGGACCCGCCCAGCCCGGCGCACCAGCGTCATCGCCTCGGCTGCGGCCGTCCCCTCGTCCAGCAGCGAGGCGTTGGCGACCGGCAGCCCGGTCAGGTCCGCGACCATCGTCTGGAAGTTCAGCAGCGCCTCCAGCCGGCCCTGGCTGATCTCCGGCTGGTACGGCGTGTAGGCGGTGTACCAGGCCGGGCTCTCCAGCACGTTGCGCTGGATCACCGGCGGGGTGACGGTGCCGTGGTAGCCCAGGCCGATCATCTGGACCATCCGCCGCTGCCGGCCGGCGAGCTCGCGTAGCTCGGCGATCGCCTGCGGTTCGGTCGCGGCGGCCGGCAGGTCGGGCAGGAACCCGGTGTCGGCGATCGCGTCCGGTACGGCGAGTTCGGCCAGCTCGTCGAGGGACTCCACGCCGATCAGCTCGAGCATCCTGGCCAGCTCGGCGGGGCGCGGGCCGATGTGCCGGTCGGCGAACGGGATGCCGCGCTCGAGCGCGGTGAGCGGCTGCTTGTCGATCATCGTGGCGGTCACATGGCCTCCGACGTCCGGGTGGGTACGGGCGCGCGGCTACGCGCCTGTGCCCTCCCCCTCTGTGCGGGCGTGGCGTGGCGCCCTCCAGAGGTGTCTCGCCCGCGCGGTCCTGGTGGCCTGAGAGGTTCCGGGGAGGTGTTGCACCTTCGGCGCCCCACCGGGCCGTGTTGGTCTTCGGCGGTGGGGACTCTCCCGCGCGGGGTCGGCGACTACGGCGCGAGCCTACCAATCAACCGCCAACGCGCGCCCGGTTCAGCCGATCCGGCGCGTGCGCGACTTGCGCCGCGCGGTGAGCTCGTCCTCCGGCATCGCCGCGACCACCCCGCCGTCGGCGCGCTCGGCCGGGAACTCGTGGATCGTGCCGTTGATCTCGCGGATCGCCCCGCTGACCGCGATGCCGAACACGCCCTGGCCGCCTTGGAGCAGGTCGACGACCTCCTCCGGCGAGGTGCACTCGTAGACCGTCGTGCCGTCGGAGAACAACGTCACGCCGGCCAGGTCGCGCACGCCCCGGCGGCGCAGGTGCTCGACCGCGACCCGGATGTTGTGCAGCGAGACCCCGGTGTCCAGCAGTCGCTTGACCACCTTGAGCACCAGCACGTCCTTGAACGAGTACAGCCGCTGGGTGCCCGAGCCGGACGCGCCGCGGATCGACGGCACCACGAGCCCGGTGCGCGCCCAGTAGTCCAGCTGGCGGTAGGTGATCCCGGCGATCTGGCAGGCCGCGGGGCCCCGGTAGCCGACCAGGTCGTCCGGCTGTGAGGTGTCCGGGAACAGCGCCCCCTGCTCGGCGACGACGTGCGTGCCACCAGGCGTGTCCCTCGACTCGTCAGCCACGGCAGCCTCCCTCGACCCGGGGCTCGCGAGGAGCCTCCCACAAGCGCCCGGCGCCGATAATCACATCGGCGCGATTTGCGTCGTACCCGACGGTAGGTGGCCGTCCGCCCCGGGTCAACGCGACGCGCGCAGGGGCTGAACCTCAAGCTCACCTTGACCCGTGCGGGACGTCAGGTGTCGGCGCCGCGGAAGTCCTCGGGGGATACCGAGTCGAGGAACTCGCGGAACTTCTCGACCTCGTCCTCCTGCTCGTCCGGGATGATCAGCCCGGCCTCGGCGAGCACGCTCTCCTCGGCGTGGATCGGCACTCCGACCCGCAGCGCAAGGGCGATCGAGTCGCTCGGCCGTGCCGAGACCCGGACGTCGCCGTCGAACACCAACTCGGCGAAGAAGGTGCCCTCCTGCAGGTCGGTGATGCGGACCTGCTCGAGGGTTCGGCCGAGCGCACCGATCACGTCCTTGAGGAGGTCGTGGGTCAGCGGGCGGCTCGGCCGCACGCCCTGCTGCTCGAGCGCTATCGCGGTGGCCTCCACCGAGCCGATCCAGATCGGCAGGTAGCGGTCGCCCTCGGTCTCCCGCAGCAGCAGGATCGGCTGGTTGGCCGGGAGCTCGACCCGGACGCCGACGACACGCATCTCGCTCATCGCCACCTCGCCTCTACGACCAGGGCTACCAGGCATTACCTCTAGGGACGCACTACCCACGAGCGCCGCCTCGACATCTCCGACGCTACACGGGAAGGCACCCGATCGCGCGTCGCAGCCTGCTTTGTTGGCAAGACGTTGCCCTGGCAACCAGTTTCCATCTTCTCAGCCCGGGTTGGCCCGAAGGCCAGCCTTCACCAGCAGGGCGTGCAGCCGCAAACACAGCGCGGCCAGCTCGCGGACCACCTCGTCGGCGCGCTGGCGCGCGTCCGGGTCCCGTTGCCGCGACAGCGGCGCGACCAGCTGAGACAGCAGCCCGACCTCGCGATCGGCGGCGGCGCGGAACGCGCGCAGGTGCCGCGGCTCCAGGCCGAACTCGATGAGCTGCCGGGCGGTGCGGGCGACCTGCGCGGCGTCCGGGTCGTAGAAACCCGCGGGGCCCGGCCGCACCAGGCCGTACTGCTCCAGGTCGACCAGTACGGCAGCCGTCAGGCCGCTGTCGGCGAGCAGCTGCTCGCGGGTCATCCGGATCTCCGGACCGGCGACGAAGTCGGTCGCCGTCGGCAACCCGTCGGCCGGTGCCGCGCCGCGTTCCGGGGCGCCGAGCCGGCGCACGACCGGCGGCCCCTCGCCGGACTGGCCGCTGTCGATGGCGTCGAGCTGTTCCTTGATGACCTTCAGCGGCAGGTACTGGTCGCGCTGGGCGGTCAGCACGAAGCGCAGCCGTGACACGTCTTCGGCGGAGAACTGCCGGTATCCCGAGGTGGTGCGCTGCGGGTGGATGAGCCCCTCGGACTCCAGGAACCGGATCTTCGAGATGGTGACGTCCGGGAAGTCCGGGCGCAGCGCCGCGAGCACGGCACCGATCGGCAGCGTCGAGCTGCCGATCCGTCCCCCCTGGAACCGTCCGGCGTCACGCTCCGCCGAGGTCACTCACCGCACCTCTCATCGCTGGCCGCGCCTACCGCACTGCCCCCTGGCCGCGCGCCATCCCGGTCAGGAACACCAACCGGAACTTTCCGATCTGCACCTCGTCGCCGCTGGCGAGCACGGCCGTGTCGACCGGCTCCCGGTTCACGTAGGTCCCGTTGAGGCTGCCGACGTCCACGACCACGAAGTCGCCGCCCTCACGGCGGAACTCGGCGTGCCGGCGCGACACGGTCACGTCGTCGAGAAAGATGTCGCTGTCCGGGTGCCGGCCGGCGCTCGTGGTGTCCTGGTCGAGCAGGAACCGCGACCCGGCGTTGGGGCCGCGCTTGACCACCAGGAGGGCCGAACCCGACGGCAGCGCCTCGACACCGGACACCGGCTGCCCGGGCGCCTCGGTTTCGGGCTCGGTGAACATGTCCGGCCGGAACACCGAGGTTGTCTCGCCCGACCGCTCCGGTGGTACGGCCGGCCCGTCGTTCTCGGTCACCTGAGGTCCTCCTGCGATTCACGTTCTGATCGAAGGCCAACGTACCGTGCCGGCTCCCAGCGGCTGGCACGGCACTCCGGGTCGGTGCCCGGGTCGGTGCTCGGGGTCGGTGCTCGGGTCAGCGTTAGGCGAGGGATGCCCGGTAGCCGTCCGCGTCCATCAGGGCGTCGAGCGCCGAGGTGTCGGCCACGCGCAGCTCGACCATCCAGCCCTCGCCGTAGGGGTCGGAGTTCACCAGCTCGGGCTGCGACTCGAGGGCGTCGTTGCGCGCGACCACCTCGCCCGCGACCGGCGTGTAGACGTCGGAGACGCTCTTGGTCGACTCGACCTCGCCGAGCGAGTCGCCCTGGGCGACCGTTTCACCCACCGCCGGGAGCTGGACGAAGACCACATCGCCGAGCTGCTCCTGCGCGTAGTGGGTGATGCCGATGCGAACGGTGTTCGCCCCGGTCATGCCCACCCACTCGTGTTCCTTGGTGTACTTCAGCTCGCTCGGGATCACTGGGCCTCCGGATGCCGTCAAGATCAAGAGCTCGGCCAAGATCAAGAGCTCAGCCGGCCGGGCGAGCGTATTGGGGTGTTCGAAGCATCCGCAAGGCGGTGATTTGCACCTGATCGGCTTGCTCTATCTGGACCCCACCCCCGGCGCGCTCGATGGTGTCCACCACGCCGCCCGGGATGTTGAGCGCGGCGGCGAGCGTCGGCGGGTCGCCGATGACCAGCACCCGCAGCGGCGGGTTCAGCCGCGAGCCGTCCAGCACGACAGCGCCGGCTTCGCCGGTGAACGCCGAGTCGACGCCGACCCGGACGCCACCGATCTGCACCGCCTCGGCCCCGGCACCGCGCAGCTCCTGCAGGGCGTCGAGCAGGTCCTCGGGGCCGACGTCGCCGCCCTCGTCGGTGATCTGAATGTGCAGGCCTGGCCCGGTTGCCGGGACGGTGCCGGCGAGCACCGCGAGCGCCTGCGCGCGCCGCTGGGCCTCGGCGAGCGCGGCCGCCGAGCTGTCGCCACTGCTGCGCAACCGCTCCAGCGCGGCCTCCGCGTCGGCGATCTGTTTGCGCAGCGCGGCCTCACGCTGCTGCAGCCCGTCGAGCAGCACCACCAGGTCCTGCGGCCGCTGGTCGGCCAGCGTGTCACCGGCCATCGTGCGCCGGACCTGGGTCGCGATCGCCACCCCGAGCAGCAGGCACAGCACGGCGATCAGGGCCGTCGCCAGGTGTCTCGACCGTCCCGCCACGAGCGCTCACGCCTTGAACAGGTGGCGGCGGATCGCGGCGGCATTGCCGAAGATCCGGATGCCGAGCACGACTACGACCGCGGTGGACAGCTGGGCACCGACGCCCAACTCGTCGCCGAGCAGCACGATCAGCGCCGCGACCAGGACGTTGGACACGAACGACACCACGAACACCTTGGCGTCGAAGATGCCCTCGAGCCGCGCCCGGATACCGCCGAACACCGCGTCGAGCGCGGCGACGACCGCGATCGGAAGGTAGGGCTGCACCCATTCCGGCACGGTCGGGTTCAGCCAGAGCCCGATCAGGACGCCGATCAGCAGCGCGAGGACGCCGACCATCTCACCTCCTTGCCAGGACGGGCTCGGCCGGGCTGCCCGCCGGCAGCCGCAGCACCTCGACCTGCACCACGTCGAACCGGGTGCCGTACACCTGGGTGAAGGTCGCGAACCGGCCGTAGCCGTCGGTCTCGACGAACCGGACGTGCAGGTACCGCGGGTCGCCAATCGCCTCCAGCAGGTAGGGCTGGCTCACCGGCCGGTTGTCGACCAGCACAGCGCCGCCGGCCTGGCGGATCGTGGCCCGCGGGTGCAGACGCACCCCGGAAAGTGCGACGGCCTCGGCTCCGGCCGCCCACAGGCCGTTGACCAGCAGCTGAAGGTCCCGGTCCAGCACGACCCGCGTCTGCTGCTGCGGGCTGGCAGGGTCGGCGGTATCGGCGGTGTCAGCGATGGTGATGCGCAGCCCCGGCCCGGCGACCGCCACCGCTGAAACGTGCTGCTCCAGGCGGTCGAGCTCGTCGAGCGCCGCCCGCCCGCGCTGGTCGCCGGCGAGCGCGTCGGCCTGGGCGGCGTCGCGGCTGGCGGCGAGCTCGGATGCGCGCCGGCCCAGCTCGTCGGTGCGAGCCCGCGCCTCGCGCACGTCCTCGACCAGGCCACGGCGGGCCTGCTCGGCGCCGGGCGCCCTGGCCGCGGCGTCGTTGGCGGCCACCCCGAGCAGGAGGCCCACCAGCAGCGCCCCGCACAGCAGCCACAGGCCCTGCGCACGGCCGCCGGGCAGCCCGTCCTGTGAGTGATCCCTACGACGTTGCGCGGCTCTGGCGTAGCCGGGGTCCAGGTGCTCGCCGAGAAGATCGCGCAACAGGCCTCTCGGCTGGTGCAGTCGCGGCGGTTCAGACATCCTGGCTCAACCACTGGCCGGGTTTCGCACGGCCTTGCCGACCTGGATCAAATACAGCGCCCCGGACCACAGGTACAGCCCCACCCCCCAGATCGTGAAGGCGTAGGCAATCGGCCTCGCGATCTGCGCGGCGGTCGACGTGCCCTGCGCGAGCAGCAGCAGCGGGAACGCGTAGAGCAGGCAGGACGTCGCGGCCTTGCCGATGTAATGCACCTCGAACGGGCCGTAGCCGCAGCGGCGCAGCACCGGCAGGCACCCGACGACCAGCACGTCCCGCGCGACCAGCGCCGCGATCACCCACCAGCCGACGATGTCGCGCACCCCGAAGGCGAGGAGCGTGGCGAGGATGTAGAGCCGGTCGACGGTCGGGTCGAGCAGGGCGCCCAGCCGGCTCGACTGGCCGAGCCAGCGGGCGATCTTTCCATCGAGCCAGTCGGTGATCCCGCTGGCGACCAGTACGACCAGCGCTGCGATGTCGGCCTGTGGCCCGAGCAGCAGCCAGAGAAACAGCGGTACGCCGGCCAGCCGCAGCGCGCTGAGCGCGTTGGGGACGGTCAGGATCCGCTCGGGCCGGTGTCCGGTGGGCTCGGGAGTCGGCTCCGGGGGTGGGTCGCCGGCTCCGGTGGAGTCCGCCACCGTGCGCTCGGCCACG
>DASSUA010000277.1:0-10626 GCA_035707525.1 Pseudonocardiaceae bacterium | reverse complement strand
CGGTGGCCAGCTGCTGTGCCAGGACAGCTACGACCCGGGCGCCCACGAAGGCCACTTCGGCGGTTGGCAGTGGATGGCCGGCGTGGCGGTCAAGCCGAACGACCTGGGCGGCCTGGCCACCGCGCGCCCCGACATCAGCGGCGCGGCTCTCGAGCCGTTCCTGCGCCGGGCGGCCAACCACCTGGCCGCGATGGACTGCATCGGGCTGGCGGTGCCGGCGCCGCAGAACGGGTTGACGCTCGTCGACGAGCGCGACGAGTACGGCATGCGCAAGGCGGTGCTCACCCACTCCTACGACCCGGACGCGCTCGCCCTGTACGAGGCGGCCAAGGCGCAGGGCCTGCGGATCATGCAGGCCGCCGGGGCACAGGAGGCGTGGGCGACCCCGGTCAACGCCGCGCACATCATGGGCGGCACGATCATGGGCAACGACCCCGCGAGCTCGGTCGCCAACTCCTACGGGCAGACCCACGACGTGCCGAACCTGTTCGTCACGGGCGCGTCCCTGTTCCCGGCCGGCGGCGCGGTGAACCCGACGTTCACCCTCAACGCGCTCGCGCTGCGCAGCGCCGAGTTCATGACGAGGAACTGGGCGCAGCTGGTCTGAGGCGCGAGTGCTCAGGCCGGGTGGCCGTACCCGCCGCCGCCCGGCGTCAGCACCACGAGCACGTCGCCTGGCCGCACGTCGACCGAGTCGCAGCCGGCCAGGTCGACGGTCGAGCCGTCGGCGCGTTCGACCCGGTTGCGCCCGAGCGCGCCCGGCGACCCGCCGGCCAGGCCGTACGGCGGGATGCGGCGGTGCCCGGAGAGCGTGCTGACCGTCATCGGCTCCCGGAACCGGAGCCGGCGCTCGGCACCGTCGCCGCCGCACCACCGGCCGGCGCCGCCGCTGCCGGCGCGCACCGCGAACCGGTCGACCAGCACCGGGTAACGCCACTCCAGGACCTCGGGATCGGTCAGCCGCGAGTTCGTCATGTGGGTCTGCACGACGGGTACCCCGTCGAAGCCGTCCCCCGCGCCCGAGCCCGAGCCCACCGTCTCGTAGTACTGGTGCCGCTCGTTGCCGAACGTCACGTTGTTCATCGTCCCCGAACCCTCGGCCTGCACGCCCAGCGCCGCGTACAGCGCGCCGGTGATCGCCTGCGAGGTCTCGACGTTGCCGGCCACGACGGCCGCCGGGTACGACGGCGCGAGCATCGAACCGGGCGGGATCACCAGCCGCAGCGGCCGGAGGCAGCCGTCGTTGAGCGGGATCTCGTCGTCGACGAGCGTGCGAAACACGTACAGCACGGCGGCCGTGGCGACCGAGGACGGGGCGTTGAAGTTGCTGTCCAGCTGTGACGACGTGCCGGTGAAGTCGATCGTCGCCGCGCGCGCCTCGCGGTCGACGGTGACCCGGACCGAGATCACCGCGCCGGAGTCCAGCTCGTACCGGTACGCCCCGTCGTCGAGCGCGTCGATCACCCGGCGGACCGCCTCCTCGGCATTGTCCTGGACGTGGCGCATGTACGCCTGCACCACGTCCAGGCCGAAGTGGTCGATCATCCGGCCGACCTCCTCGACGCCCTTGCGGGTGGCCGCGATCTGGGCGCGCAGGTCGGCGACGTTGGTGGCCGGGTTGCGCGACGGGTAGGGCGCGCCGCCGAGCAGCTCGAGCGTCTCGGCCTCGCGGAGCCGGCCGTTCTCGACCAGCAGCCAGTTGTCGAACAGCACGCCCTCCTCGTGGACGTTTCGGCTGTTCGCCGGCATCGAGCCGGGGGTGAGGCCGCCGATCTCGGCGTGGTGCCCGCGGGAGGCGACGTAGAACAGGATCTCGGTCCCCGAGAGCTTGTTTGAGAAAACTGGGGTGATCACGGTGACGTCGGGCAGGTGGGTGCCGCCGTGGTACGGGTCGTTGACGGCGTAGATGTCGCCGGGGCGCATGGTGCCGGCCCGGCGGCGCACGACCTCCTTGACGCTCGTGCCCATCGAACCCAGGTGCACCGGCATGTGCGGGGCGTTGGCGATCAGGTTGCCGTCCGGGTCGAACAGCGCGCACGAGAAGTCCAGGCGTTCCTTGATGTTGACCGACTGCGCCGTCGACTCCAGCGCGGCGCCCATCTGCTCGGCGATCGACATGAACAGGTTGTTGAAGATCTCCAGCAGCACCGGGTCGGCCTCGGTGCCGACGTCCTCCCCGGACGGCGCGGCGACCCGCTCGACGACCAGGTGCCCGGCCGGGGTGACCTCGCCGCGCCACCCCCGGTCGACGACCGTGGTGGCGTTGGCCTCGGCGATGATCGCCGGGCCGGTCACCGGCTCCCCCGGCGGCAGGCTCTCCCGCCGGTACAGCGGCGCCCGCCGCCAGCCCCCGCCCGCGTACAGGTCGACCCGTTCGGGCGCGGCCGGCGCCGCCGGCTCCCGCAGCCTCGACAGGTCCGGCTGCGGCGTCCGGCCGGTCGCCTCGACCGAGACCGCCTCGGCCACGAGCGGCCGGTCCATCAGGAACGAATACGTGCGCCGGTAGGCGGTCTCGAACTCGGCGACCATGGTGTCCAGCTCGGCCAGCTCCACCACCACCGCGGTGTCGGTGCCGTCGTAGCGCAGGTGCACCCGCCGGGTGACGTCGATGCGTTGCGCGGCCACGCCCTGGTCCAGCAGCTCCCCGGTCGCCGCCCGGCCGAGCGACTCGGCGGTGCCGCGCAGGGCGTCCATCGCCGCCGGCTCCAGCCGCCGCTCGACCGACTGCTCGCGCATGGCGGTGGTGTCGGCGAGCCCGATGCCGAGCGCCGAGAGCACCCCGGCCATCGGCGGCACCAGGACGGTGCGGATGCCCAGCGAGTCGGCGACCGCGCACGCGTGCTGGCCGCCGGCGCCGCCGAACGTGGTGAGCACGTACTCGGTGACGTCGTGGCCCTTCTGCACCGAGATGCGCTTGACGGCGTTGGCCATGTTGGCGACCGCGATCCGGAGGAACCCCTCGGCCACCTGCTCGGGGGTGCGGCCGTCGCCGATCGAGGCGGCCAGCCCGGCGAACCGGCGGCGGACCAGGTCGGCGTCGAGCGGCTCGTCGCCGCCGGGCCCGAACACCGGCGGGAAGTGCGCCGGCTGGATGCGGCCGAGCATCACGTTGGCGTCGGTGACCGTGAGCGGGCCGCCGCCGCGGTAGCACGCCGGGCCGGGGTCGGCGCCCGCCGAGTCCGGCCCGACCCGGTAGCGGCTGCCGTCGAAGTGCAGGATCGAGCCGCCGCCGGCGGCGACGGTGTGGATGTCGAGCATCGGCGCCCGCAGCCGGACCCCGGCGACCTGGGTGTTGAACACCCGCTCGTACTCGCCGGCGAAGTGCGACACGTCGGTGGAGGTGCCGCCCATGTCGAAACCGATGACCTTGTCGAACCCGGCGAGCTGGGACATCCGGGCCATGCCGACGATGCCGCCGGCCGGGCCGGACAGGATCGCGTCCTTGCCGCGGAAGTGGCCCGCCTGCGCCAGCCCCCCGTTGGACTGCATGAACGCCAGCGGCACCCCGGCCAGCGCGCCGGTGACCCGGTCGACGTAGCGGCGCAGCACGGGCGACAGGTACGCGTCGACGGCCGTGGTGTCGCCGCGCGGCACGAGTTTCATGAGCGGGCTTACCTCGCTCGACAGCGACACCTGCGGGAAGCCGATGCGCCGGGCCACGTCGCCGGCGGCCCGCTCGTGCGCCGGGTGCAGGTGGCTGTGCAGGCACACCACCGCGACGGAGCGGATGCCGCCGGCGAACACCCGCCGCAGGTCGGACTCGAGCCGCCGCAGGTCGGGCTCGCGCAGCACCGAGCCGTCCGCGGTGATCCGCTCGTCGAACTCGACCACGCGCTCGGGCAGTTGCTGCGGCAGCACGATTTGCCGGTCGAAGATCCGCGGGCGGTTCTGGTAGCCGATGCGCAGCGCGTCGGCGAAGCCCTTCGTGATCACCAGGGCGGTGCGCTCGCCGGTGCGTTCCAGCAGCGCGTTGGTGGCCACGGTGGTGCCCATCCGTACCTGGTCGACCCGCATCTGGTCGACATCGCCGTCCGGCTCGGCGCCCAGCAGCGCGCGGATCCCCGCGACGGCGGCGTCGGGGTACCGAGCCGGATTCTCGGACAGGAGCTTGTGGGTGGCCAGCGAACCGTCCGGGCGGCACGCCACGATGTCGGTGAACGTGCCGCCTCGGTCAACCCAGAACTGCCAGGCCACCAGCCAATGATGCCGGGCGGGTCAGAACAGCGGGTTGTCGGACGTGCAGCCGCACAGCCAGTCCTGGATGTCCTGCGCGATCGGCAGCCAACCCGACTCCTTGACCATGAGGTCGGCGTGGCCGATGCCGGACCACTGGGTGTACTCGGCGCCCATCATGGTGGCCAGCGGCTGCACGACCGAGGGCGGCGTGAGCGTGTCGAGCGCGCCGACGACCACCTTGGTGTCGGCCGTTACCTGACTCAGATTCACGGAAATGGACCAGCGGGTGGCCTCCCAGACCGCCTGCGGGGACTCCGGCGTCAGCTGCGTGTAGTAGAGCATTGCCTCGGTGTCCGACATCGACTGGTAGAACATTGACTTCGCAATTTCAAATGGTGGGACCGGGAACGGCACCTGCATATCGATGGGAATCTGGATGGCCTGGGCGCCGACCTCGGTCGGCACGACCGGCGCCATCAGCACCAGCGCCCTCGGGCGAAGCGTTTGGGACGACCAGAGCGAGGCCATGCCGCCCATGCTGTGACCCATCAGGACGAACCGGTCCGGGTTGGGCAGCAGCGCCCGCACATGGTTGATCTCGGTGAGCACGTCCTTGATGCTGCGAGTTAGGAAAGTCGCAGGTGGGAGGGCCGTCGACAGGCCGTGGTTGTACCAGTCGAGGGCGTAGCACGTCCAGCCCTCGCTCTGGAAGTAGGCCGCGTAGCGGTCCCACGACCACCCGGCATGGGCGCCGCCGTGGACCAGGATGACCGGCGGCCGGTTGTTCCAGTGGGCCGGAATGTAACGGCGGACCGCCACCCCGTTGGTGTAGATGATATCGGTCGGGGCGGCAATTGCGGGCCGGCCGCCGAGTAGACCAGCGCCAATGGCGGCACCGGTGCCGGCGAGGAATAAACGTCGGCTGATTTTGGCCATGGTGGAGCCCTTCTCCGTTGGCGTGCCCAGTGAGCCCGTGCAGGGGTTACGGGAAATTCCTAATTGGGTCGGGCGAGACGGTAGCAGGCGCCCAACCCGGTGTAAATACGCCTACTCCGAGTACAAACTCACCCACTCCGCGTAAGTCTGGTCAGCACCCTTTTACGCCGAAAGTACGTATGACGCCCCAAGGTCATTAGGCCATTCGGCCTAATGATAACGGAGCGGCGCCGACCGACGACGATCTACGCCCGTTCGCCCGGTGCCGGCCTCCGGCTCAGACCGGACGCGCACCCAGCCGGGCGAGCACCCGGCAGGCGAGTTCGATGCCGGGACGTAACGCGCGCCGGCCGCCGGCACCATCCAGCCACGCGGCCAGCAGGCCGGCACAGAAGGCGTCGCCCGCCCCGGTCGAGTCGACGATCTCGACCGGCCTGGACGACACCCGGACGAGTTCGCCGCCGCGCGCCCACAGCGCCCCGTCCGGGCCGAGGGTGATCGCCACCGCGCCGTAGTCGGCGGCGAGCGCCCGCGCCGCCTGGGCGGGATCCTCCCGGCCGGACAGCAGCCGGGCCTCCGGCAGGTTGGGCAGCAGCAGGTCGGCGCCGCGCGTCCAGGCAATGAACTCGGCGGGACCGGCGGCGGCCAGCGGGGCGGTCGAGGCGGGGTCGACCGAGACCGTGAGGCCGGCCCGCCTGGCGGCCCGCAGCGCGGCCAGCGCGGCCGGCCGGGAGCCGTCGTGCAGCAGCGGATAGCCGGACAGGTGCAGGTGGCCGCCGGCCGGCAGTTCGGGCAGGTCGGCCGGGGCCAACCGCAGGTTCGCGCCGCGGTCGGTCAGCATCGTGCGCTCGCCGTCGGGCCCGACCAGCACCACGACGGTCCCGGTCGGCGCGGCCGGGTCGACGGCCAGCGCGCAGCGCACGCCCAGCCGGCGCAGCGCCTCGTCCTGCTCCCGCCCGGCCGCGTCGTCGCCGATCCTGGCGACCAGGGTCACCGGCACCCCGAGGCGGGCGAGCCAGGCGGCCGTGTTCGCCGCCCCGCCGCCGCCCTCGGTGCGCACCCGGGCCGCCGTGTCGGTGCCCGGCAGCGGTTGGGCGACCGGGCGGACCAGCACGTCGACCACCACGTCGCCGACCACCACGACCGGCCGGACCATGCCTCCAATCGTCGGCCACCTCCTTTTGCAACCCCTACCCCCTAGGGGTATGTTTGCCGGCATGCACGGCTACACCGAGAACAAGGACAGGCACCTGCGGCGGCTGCGCCGGATCGAGGGCCAGGTCCGCGGCCTGCAGCGGATGATCGACAACGACGAGTACTGCATCGACGTGCTGACCCAGATCTCGGCGGCGACCCGTGCCCTGCAGGCGGTCTCGCTTGCCCTGCTGGACGAGCACCTCAAGCATTGCGTGAGCGAGGCAATCACGGCCGGGGGCGACGCGGCCGATGCCAAGGTGCGGGAAGCCAGCGACGCCATCGCCAGACTCGTCCGATCCTGACCGATCCGATCCTCACCGAAAGGGACGTGAACCCACCGATGACCAGCCAGACCAGCTACACCGTCGCCGGAATGACGTGCGCGCACTGCGCCTCGGCGGTCCGCGAGGAGATCGGCAAGCTCAGCGGGGTGCAACGGGTCGACGTCGACATCACCACCGGCCGGGTGACGGTGGCCAGCACCGAACCGCTCGCGCCCGCCGACGTCGCGGCCGCGGTCGACGAGGCCGGCTACGAACTGGCCGGGAGCTGACCCACGATGGGTCGGACGACGAGGCTGGCCTCATTCGCCGTCGCCCTGGCGGTCGTGTTCGGCGGCGCCTGGGTGATCGGCCAGGTGGCCGCCCCGGAACCCGCCGCTCAGGCCGGTAACGCCGGACAGGTCGACCCGGCCGGTCCCGCCGGGCAGGAGGGTGAACCGCAGAGCCACGATGACCCGGCCGGCCACGGCCAGCCGGCCGGGCACGTCGGCGCCGAGCCGGTGTCCCGCGCGGCCGGGCTCGCCAGCGTTGAGGGCGGCTACCGCCTCGTCACCGGCACCACCACGCTGCCGGCCGGCGGCCCGACCGAGTTCCGCTTCCGGATCACCGGCGACGACGGCGCCGCGGTCACCGGCTACGCCCTCGAGCACGACAAGCTGATGCACCTGATCCTGGTTCGCCGCGACGGCACGAACTACCACCACCTGCACCCCGAGCTCAGCTCCGATGGCACCTGGAGCGCCCCGGTCACGCTCACCGCGGCCGGCAGCTACCGCGCCTTCGCCGACTTCCGGCCCGAGGGCGGCGAACGGACCACGCTCGGCGTCGACGTCCACGTGCCGGGCGACTTCCGCCCGGTGACGGAGCCGGTGGCCGGCGTGTTCGCCGTCGACGGCTACCAGGTGTGGCTGACCCTCTCGGATGGCCGGGTGAGCACCATCGTGACCCGTGGCGGGGCCACCGTCCCCGACCTGCAGCCGTACCTGGGCGCCTACGGGCACCTGGTCGCGCTGCGCGAGGGTGACCTGGCGTTCCTGCACGTCCATCCCGAGACCGGCGCGGGCCATGCCGGCGGCCACGAACAGCTGTATGTCGCCAAGTTCCCGACCCCCGGCCGGTACCGGCTGTTCCTGGAGTTCCGGCACGGCGACGTCGTGCGAACCGCCGAATTCACCCTGGAGGTGCCGGCATGACAGCGCCGAGCGCGCCGCCGCAATCGCGCGGCAACACCAGCGAGCTGGCGATCGGCGGCATGACGTGCGCCTCGTGCGCCGCCCGCATCGAGCGCAAGCTCAACAAGCTCGACGGGGTGCGCGCCACGGTCAACTTCGCGACCGAGAAGGCGCACGTCGAGCACCCGGCCGAGGTGCCGGCCGACGAGCTGATCCGGGCCATCGAGGCCGCGGGCTACACCGCCGAGCTGCCCACGGTCGAGATCGAGGCGGTCGAAGTAGCCGGCGACGAGGTCGACGCCCACACCGAGTCACTGCGCCGGCGGATGCTCGGCTCGGTCGCGCTGGCGATCCCGGTGATCGCGCTGGCGATGATCCCGGCCCTGCAGTTCGACAACTGGCAGTGGATGTCGCTCGCGCTGGCGGCGCCGGTCGCGGTGTGGGGTGCCTGGCCGTTCCACCGGGCCGCGCTCGCCAACGCCAGGCACGGCACCGCCACGATGGACACGCTCATCTCGCTCGGCGTGCTGGCGGCGTTCGGCTGGTCGCTGTACGCGCTGTTCTTCGGCGCCGCCGGCGAGCCCGGCATGCGGCACGGGTTCGAGCTGACGGCCGAGCGCGGCGACTCGACCGGCGCGATCTACCTGGAGGTGGCGGCCGGGCTGACCGCGGCGATCCTCGCCGGCAGGTACTTCGAGGCGAGGTCCAAGCGCCGGGCCGGCGCCGCGCTGCGCGCGCTGATGGAGCTCGGCGCCAGGGAGGTCAGCCTGCTCGACCCCGACGGGCGCGAGCGGCGGGTCCCGATCGGCCAGCTCGCGCCCGGCGACCGGTTCGTGGTGCGGCCCGGCGAGAAGATCGCCACCGACGGCGTCGTCGAGAGCGGCAGCTCCGCGGTCGACGTCAGCATGCTCACCGGCGAGCCGGTACCGGTCGAGGTCGGGCCCGGCGACAGCGTCACCGGCTCGTGCCTGAACGCCGGCGGCCGCCTCGTGGTGCGCGCCACCCGGGTCGGCGCCGACACGACGCTGGCTCAGATCGCCACGCTGGTCGAGCAGGCGCAGGCGGGCAAGGCCGACGTGCAGCGGCTGGTCGACCGGATCTCGATGGTGTTCGTGCCGGTCGTGATCGCGCTGGCGGCGGGCACGCTCGGGTTCTGGCTCGGCGGCGGGTGGCCGGCCGCGGCGGCGTTCTCGGCCGCGGTCGCCGTGCTGATCATCGCGTGCCCGTGCGGGCTCGGCCTCGCCACGCCGACGGCGCTGCTGGTCGGCACCGGGCGCGGTGCCCAGCTCGGCATCCTGATCAAGGGCCCGGAGGTGCTCGAGTCCACGCGCCGGGTCGACACGGTGCTGCTGGACAAGACCGGCACCATCACGCAAGGCCGGATGAGCCTGGTCGACGCCGTGCCGGCCGGCGGCTTCGACGCCACCGAGCTGCTGCGCCTGGCCGGTGCCGTCGAGCACGCCTCCGAGCACCCGATCGCCAGGGCGATCGCCGCCGGGGCCGCCGAGCGCGCCGGGGACCTGCCGCCGGTGCGCGACTTCGCCAGCACGGCCGGGCTCGGCGTGCGCGGCGAGGTCGACGGCCGCGCCGTCGCCGTCGGGCGGCGGGCCATGCTGGAGAGCGCTGGAATCGCCCTCCCGGACGGCCTGCGCGACGCCGAACGCGCCGCCGAGCGGCTCGGGCACACCGCGGTCGTGGTCGCCGTGGACGGCGCCCCGGCCGGCGTGCTCACCGTCGCCGACACCGTCAAGCCGACGTCCGCCCGGGCCATCCGCGAGCTGCGTGCCCTCGGCCTTGCGCCGGTGCTGCTCACCGGCGACAACGAGGCGGCCGCCAGGGCGGTGGCCGCCCAGGTCGGCATCGACGACGTCATCGCCGAGGTGCTGCCCCAGGACAAGATCGCCGAGGTGCGCCGGCTGCAGGCGCAGGGCCGCGTCGTCGCCATGGTCGGCGACGGGGTCAACGATGCGCCCGCCCTGGCCCAGGCCGATCTCGGGCTGGCGATCGGCACCGGCACCGACGTGGCGATCGAGGCGAGCGACCTGACGCTCGTTCGCGGGGACCTGACCGCCGCCGTCGACGCGATCCGGCTGGCCCGGCGCACCCTTTCCACGATCAAGGGCAACCTGTTCTGGGCGTTCGCCTACAACATCGCGGCGCTGCCGCTGGCCGCGGCCGGCCTGCTCAACCCGCTCATCGCCGGCGTGGCGATGGCCCTGTCGAGCGTGTTCGTCGTCTCCAACAGCCTGCGGCTACGGCGGTTTCGGGGCGCTGTAGCGGGGTAACGCGACACAGGTCCGGTAACCCTCCGGTCTCCATCGTCGGTCACCGGCTGGATTAGGCTGCGCAACCACCTTGATCCGGGAGACTGCGATGCGTCTTAGCCTCAGGCCTCGTGAGCAGGCGTTCTATCCGCTGTTCACGAAGGCGGCCCTGAACCTGCTCACCGGCGCCGAACTGCTCGTCGAACTGGTCGCATCCGAGCCGGCCGGCCGGGCCGAGATCGCGGCCAAACTGAAGGACGCCGAGCACGAGGGCGACCGGTACACGCACGAGACCCTGCAGATGCTGAACACCTCGTTCATCACGCCGTTCGACCGCGAGGACATCTACCGGCTCGCCTCGTCACTGGACGACGTCATGGACTCCATGGAGGCGGCCGCCGAGCTGACCGTGCTCTACCGGGTCGACGAGCTGCCCTCGGGCATCGCCGCCCAGGTCGACGTGCTCAAGCGCGCGGCGTCGGTGACCGCGCAGGCGATGCCAGGGCTGCGCACCATGCGCAACCTGGAAACCTACTGGATCGACGTCAACAGCCTGGAAAACGAAGCCGACGCGATCTACCACCAGCTGCTCGCCGACCT
>DASSUA010000276.1:0-2402 GCA_035707525.1 Pseudonocardiaceae bacterium | reverse complement strand
GGCCGGCTGGTCGGCATCGTCGCCCGCCGGGATCTGCTGCGCCCGTTCGTGCGCGACGACGAGGAGATCCTCGCCGACGTGCGCCAGGACGTGCTGCAACACGCCATGTGGCTGACGCCGACCGACATCGGCGTCACCGTCGACGAGGGGGTGGTGACCCTCAGCGGCACCCTGGAGCGGCGCAGCCAGGCCGAGATCGCCGTCCGGCTCACCCATGCCCTGCCCGGCGTGGTGGACGTCCGCGACATGCTCGGCTACCAGCTCGATGACGTCGGTGCGGACCTCGGCACTAGCAACCTGCTGCACTGAGAACGGCCTCGGTTCTATACCCCCGTTGGGTATAGCCGTTGGACCCGCCGGGCGCGGCACCGCCGCCGGCCCGCGGGACGGTGAAGGGAGCAGGCGATGATGCACTGGGGCTACGGCATGGGCGGCGCCGGTTGGCTGTTCATGATCATCGGCACCCTGCTGCTTTGGAGCCTGGTGGTCGCGGCCATCGTCGCGCTGGTCAGCTACCCGCGTGGCCGGCAGAGCGGTCCGGCCGACCAGACCCCGACGCCGCAGCAGGTACTGGCCGACCGCTTCGCCCGTGGCGAGATCGACGAGGAGGAGTACCGGCGACGGGTGGACGTGCTGTCGGCCACGCCCCGTTCCGCCCTATGACGCCGGCCGGCGCCGGCACGGCGACTCGCACCGGGTCGCCGGACCGGCCCCGGTGCCGAATCGTCGGCCGGTCTACGCTTTCGCGCCGGGTTCAACAGCGGGGGTGAATGGTCGATGCCCGACGAGGCGGCCGAGCCGGCGGCAAAACCGCTGCGGGCATTGCGACTCGTCCGGCGGCATGTCGTGTTCCTGCTGGTGCTGGCCGCCGCCGTGGCGATTCGCGGCGCGGCGCACGTGGCCTACCCGTTCGCGTTCTACTTCCCGGACAGCGGCATCTACACGGCCTTGTCGACGCAGTGGAGCCCGCACCAGACCCGGCCGATCGCATATCCGGTGTTCCTCGATCCGTTCGTACCTGGACCGCTGATCCGGGTCGCGATCGCGCAGCACGTGATCGGCGTGTGCCTGGTCTTAGCCGGTTACGCGGTACTGGTGCGGCGCGGGGTCCGCCCGTGGCTGGCCGCGCTCGCGATGGTTCCGCTCGCCATCGACGACATGCAGGTGACGCTCGAGCACTTCGTCGCGTCCGAGACGTTGTTCATCGCGCTGACCGGTGCGGCGCTGGTGCTGCTGCTGTGGTGGCGGCGCGTGCCGGCGGTCGCGGCTGGCGTGGCCGGACTGCTGCTGGCCGCCGCCACGCTGACCAGGACGGTCGGCCTGCCGGTCGTGCTGGCGGTCCTGTTGTTCCTGCTGGTCAAGATGGCGATCGGCCAGGCCGGCTGGCGGGCGGCGGCGGCGTACGCGCTCGCCGCTTCGGCGCCGCTGGTGGCCTACGTGCTGTGGTTCCACGCCACGCACGGGGTCTACGCGTTCGAGCAGATCGGTGGGCGCGGGCTCTACTCGCGGGTGATGAGCATCGCCGAGTGCGAGCGGCTGCGCCTCACGGAGCGCCAGCGCCTGCTGTGCGTTACGACACCGCCGTCCACCCGGCCCGAGGCAGCCGACTACTGGGGGTTCAGCCCGAACAGCCCGGGGAACCTGTACTTCCCCGACCTGGACGAGGATCCGTTCCTGCGCGAGTTCGGGATGACCGTGATCCGGCAGCAGACCTGGGACTACGTGCGTCTGGTCGGCAGGGAAACCTCGTGGCACTTCCGGCCGCGGGCACCGCTGTCGGAGCCGACGCTGTGCCGGTTCGGCGGCTGGCGGTTCCCGGAGCAGCCCAATACGCCGTGCAACGCGGCGTACTACGCCCTGAACCCGGCGACCCAACGCCTGGACCTCGTGCCGCAGCCGAGCACGCCGCTGCGGTCGGCACTGGCCCAATACACCGAGGTGAGCGCCGCGGTGCGGGGCCCGCTACTCGGGGTCGCGCTGCTCGTCGTCCTGGCCGTGGCGGTGTGGCGGGGCGCCCGCGGCGCCTGGCGGCGGTCGGTCGATCCGGTGCTGGTCGCCGCGATCGGCTTCGGGCTGACGTTCGCGTCGGTGGCGCTTGGCATGTACGAGCCCCGGTACGGGGCGCCCGCGATCTTCCTGCTGCCGTTCGCGGCCGCGCTTGGCCTCGCCGGGGCCGGCGAGGCCAGGCCGGACGGCCGCCCGGACGGTCCCGGTCAGCCGCGCGAGTCGGCTCCGGCCGCCACGACGTCGGCCACCACGCAGCCCCGAACGCCCCGATCGTCAGCAGGTCCAACTGCGCCTCTCCTCTCCCCCGGCCCGGCTGGGCCGGTTCACCCGATGCTGGAGCCTGCCCCAGGGGAAGGGTCAAACGCGGCCGGTGAGCCCTACGTCCCGCCATACCG
>DASSUA010000275.1:0-2830 GCA_035707525.1 Pseudonocardiaceae bacterium | reverse complement strand
GGGAGCATCCGGCGCGTGTTGTTCTCTGACGACCTGAATCTGGCGCTGCGGCTGGCCGACGCCGCCGACGCGATCACCCTCGACCGGTACGGCGCCCTGGACCTGCGGGTGGACCGCAAGCCCGACCGCAGCCCGGTGACCGACGCCGACGTTGCGGTCGAGGACGCGGTGCGCGCGCTGCTGGCGCGCGAGCGCCCGGGTGACGCGATCGTCGGCGAGGAGCGCGGCGGCGATGCGGCGTCCGGCAGAGTGTGGATGCTGGACCCGATCGACGGCACCAAGAACTTCCTGCGCGGCATCCCGGCGTGGGGCACGCTGATCGCCCTCGTGGTCGAGGGCCGCCCGGTCGTCGGCGTGGCGAGCTCGCCGGGGCTCGGACGGCGCTGGTGGGGCGCCGACGGCATCGGCGCCTGGGCGGCCAATGGTGACTCCGAGCCGAAGCGGCTGTCGGTCTCCGCCGTGCGCCACCTGGGCGACGCCTACCTGTCCACGACACACCTGGGCCACTGGGCCGAGTACCACTCGCTGGAGCGCTACCTCGACCTGGCCGGCGCCTGCTGGGAGACCCGCGCGTTCGGCGACTTCTGGCAGCACTGCCTGGTCGCCGAGGGAGCGCTCGACATCGCCGCCGAGGCGATCGTCCACCCGTGGGACCTCGCCGCGCTGCAGGTGATCGTCGAGCAGGCCGGCGGCCGGTTCACCGACCTCGACGGCAACCCGCGCCATGACGGCGGCAGCGTGCTGAGCTCCAACGGCCAGGTGCACGACGCGGCCCTGCGCGTCCTGGCCGGCAAGTCCTAACACGCCGCGTCCTAGCACGCCGCGTCCTGGCCGGGCCCAACCCGCCGCGGGGTCGAGGTAACCGGCCGGCACGACGTGACCAATGGGTCAACAGGCCGGCGACTTGTTGTCTCATTGGTCACGGGCGCGAAATTTCAAGCCATCCGTCCGGACGGCGCCGGCCGTGCTTACCTACGCAGTGCTCGCCTACCGGACTTCCTCGATCTGGGACTCGCCCGAGGCGGCGTGCTCGCCGTAACGCTCCCACTTCTCGTGCAGCAGGATGCGTCCGTCGTCGAGGATCTCCGGCGTGCTGCGGCAACGGCCGGCGATCACCTCGCCGCCCTCGAGCACCATGGTGTAGGCGAAGTTCAGGGTGCCGTCCTCGGCGCACAGGCCGGTGAGCGAGCCGCGGCGGGCATGGCCGCCGCCGAACTCCGCCCAGAGCAGGTCGCCGCTCTGCCGGTAGGTGGCGGTCGGCGAGTCCGGACCGTGGCCGACCGCGCGGAACCGCCGGCCGTCATAGTTGATCATCATCAGTCCCGTAGCTCCAGGGTGCAGCACTTCACGGCGCCGCCGGACTTGTGCAGCTCGGAAAGGTCGACGCCGATCGGCTCGAAGCCGCGCGAGCGCAGCTGATCGATCAGGCCGATGGCGGTCTGCGGCAGCACCACGTGGCGGCCATCGGACACGGCGTTGAGCCCGAAGGCGTCGGCGTCGGCGTCGGCGGCCAGGATCGCGTCCGGGTACAGGTCGCGCAGCACCCGCTGGCTACCCGGGGAGAACGCGGCCGGGTAGTACATGACCTCGCCGACGTCGAGCACGGCGAGCGCGGTGTCCAGGTGGTAGAAGCGCGGGTCGACCAGCCGCAGGCTCACCACCTGCCGGCCGAACACCTCCTGCACCTCGCCGTGCGAGTTCAGGTCGGTGCGGAAGCCGGTACCGGCGAGCAGCCGCCGGCCGTCGAACAGATAGTCGCCCTCGCCCTCGTTGACCCACTCCGGCTCGTGCACGTGCTGGTAGCCCCGCCCGACGAACCAGTCCAGGTACGCCTTGGCCTCGGCGAAGCGCTGCGGGTAGCGGAAACGGGCGGCGAACACCCGGCCGTCGACCACGGTGCCGCCGTTGGCGGCGAACACCATGTCCGGCAGGCCGGGCACCGGGTCGATCAGCTCGACCTGGTGGCCGAGGCTGAGATACACGTCGCGCAGCCGCTCCCACTGGGTGACCGCCACGCCGGTATCGACCGGCTTGGTGGGGTCCATCCAGGGGTTGATCGAATAGTTAACGTCGAAGTGCCTCGGCGGGCACATCAGGTACCGGCGCGGCTTCGAGGCCCTCGACAGCGGCATTCACATCCTCCTGGGATGGTTCTTCGGCAGGCCCTGTGGGCGCCTGGTCGCGGCGGCTCCAGGGCGTGATGCACTTGGCCAACGGTTGGCCGGCCATCTTGACATCGATCTTGTTGGCGAAATCTCCGAGCGTCGCCTGCACGTCCTCGAACGAGGTGCCGGTGACGACCAGGAAGCCGAGGATGTTGTTGCCCTGGGGCGGACGCAGGATGGTGTCGCCGGCCATGGCGGTCGCCCTGGCGTAGAGCGTCTTGGGCGAGTTGGTGATCTCCTCGGGCACGGTCACGTACTCGAGGGTGCCGCCGGTGCGGCTGATCAGGCACGTCCCCATCATGTGTACGCCGGTGGGCGTGTAGTGCTGCACCTTCGGCTTGACGCCACGGGCCACGTCGCGCACCGCGCGGATCGGGCAGAAGTCGGCGGTGACCCTGGCCACCATGTCCAGCGCGCCGCCGCCCGGCCGGATGGCGATCTCCAGCAGGTGCGGTTCGCCGTCGTGGAAGCGGATCTCGGCGTGCAGGGCGCTGCGCCGCACGCCCTGGGCGTGGGTCGCGGTCTTGACGATGCGGTGGATCTCGGCCAGCTGCTCGTCGGTCAGCGAGGTCGGCGCGACGTGCACGTCGTCGTCGAAGTTGTGGCCCTCGACGGTCACCCGGTCCACGATCGAGCCGAGGTACACCTCGTCGTCCCAGGCCACC
>DASSUA010000274.1:0-2522 GCA_035707525.1 Pseudonocardiaceae bacterium | reverse complement strand
ATGCGGACATCTTCGCCGGCTCCCACGTCATCGAGGCCAAGACCGAGGAGATCGTGGCCGGCGCCCAGGCCGAGATCGACCGGGTGCAGGCGATGGGTGGCGCGGTGGCCGCCGTCGAGTCCGGCTACATGAAGGCGCAGCTCGTCGCCTCGCTCGCGGAGCGGCGCCGGCGCATCGAGGCCGGCGAGGACGTCGTCGTCGGGGTCAACCGGTTCGACACCACCGAGCCGAGCCCGCTGCAGGCCGATGGCGCCGCCGCCGTAGAAGCCGTCGACCCGGCCGTCGAGAAGGCCGCCGCGATCGCCGTGCAGCAGTGGCGCCGCGGCCGCGACGCGTCCACTGTGGACGATGCGCTTCGGAGCCTGCGCGCCGACGCCGAGTCCGGCGTGAACCTGATGCCGGCGACCCTGCGCTGCGCCCGGGCCGGGGTGACCACCGGCGAGTGGGCGCAGGCCCTGCGCGAGGTGTTCGGCGAGTACCGGGCCCCGACCGGCGTGTCCGGCGCGACGGTCACGGGTGGCTCGGGCGGTGCCGCCATCGCCGCGGTTCGCTCGCGGGTCCAGGTCACCGCTGAGGAACTGGGCGGCCGGCTGCGGATGCTCGTCGGCAAACCCGGCCTGGACGGCCACTCCAACGGCGCGGAGCAGATCGCCGTGCGGGCCCGCGACGTCGGGTTCGAGGTCGTCTACCAGGGGATCCGGCTGACCCCGGCGCAGATCGTCGCCGCCGCCGTCCAGGAGGGCGTGCACCTGGTCGGCCTGTCCGTGCTGTCCGGCTCGCACCTGGAGGTGGTGCCGGCCGTGGTCGACGGCCTGCACGCCGCGGGCGCGGGCGACGTGCCGGTCGTGGTCGGCGGCATCATCCCGCCGCGCGACGCCACGGAGCTGCGCGAGCGCGGGGTGGCCAGGGTGTTCACCCCCAAGGACTTCGAGCTGACGCAGATCATGGACGAGATCGTCACCGTGATCCGCGACGCCCACGGCCTCGAAGCCGACCGACCCTGGGCGGGGCGCCTGCCCGGCTAGCGCAACCGGACGCCGGCCTTTCGGCGAGGTTCCCCTGGCTAGTCGCCGGGTAGCGGGTCGCTCATGTAGTGCTGCAGGACCGGGCCGAGGGCCGCGATCAGGGTGTCATGCTCGGCCTCGACCAGGGGCGGCAGCCCGACGACCTCGTGCGCGACGAGCATCCCCATCAGCTGGGAGGCGCACAGGGCCGCGCGCAACCGTGGCTGTGGCACGTCCAGCGCCGCGGCGACCTTCTCCAGCACCGCGCCGGTGAAGAACTCCCGGAGCAGCCGCGCCGCGTCGGGGTGCGCGGTGGCGGAGCGCAGCAGCCCGATCATCGGGTTGGCGCCGGCCAGCTCGCGCATGGTGTGGACGAACAGGGTGGCGAGCCGGGCGCCGGCACCGTCCACGCCGGCCGCGACGATCTGCGGGATGACCTCGGCCGGGTTGATCGGTAACCGCATGGTCGCGACGAACAGCCGCTCCTTGGTGCCGAAGTAATGGTGCACGAGTGCGGGGTCGACGCCGGCGCCGGCGGCGATCCCACGAATCGTCGCGCCTTCGTAGCCCTGCTGGGCGAACTGCGCGCCGGCGGCCTGCAGGATCGCCTCCCGGCTGCCGGAGTAGCCAGGGCGGCGGCCGGTGCGCCCGGCCGCCCGCTGGGGTGCCTTCACGGTCGCCAAGGTAACTCATCAGGCGTTGACTTTCCACCAGAGCGGCTCGTATGCTCAACGCCTGTTGAGTTTCAAGGTATGGAGGTGGCTGATGAATGCCCCACACGCGCCGCGACCGGCGGCGGTCGCGGCGCTCGCCGCGGTCGCCGGCGCGGTCGCGGTGCTGGTGTTCGGCCTGCTCACGTTCGGTGTGCAGGCCACGGTGGCGCCGGACCGGGTGCCGGTCGCGGTCGCGGTGAACGCCGACGGCCCGGCCGCTGGCCCGCTGCGGCAGGGCGCCGAGCGGCTCGCCAACAGCGGTGCAGGATCTGCCGGCCCCGCCGGCGGTGGCGAAGAGCTGGACTGGCGGCTGGCGAGCCCGCAGGAGGCACGCCGGCTGCTCGATGACAAGCAGGTGTACGGCGTGCTGGAGCTGGCACCGGCACCGGACGGCGACGGGGTGGCGGCGACCATCGTGCTCTCCGGCGCGGTCAACCCGTCCGGCACACAGGTCGCCCAGCAGGCACTCGCCGGTGCGGCCCAGGGCCTGGCGGCGGCGAGCGGCGCGCCGGCTTCGGCGGTCAGGGTCGAGACCGTTCATCCGGCGAGCGCGGCCGGTCGGGCGGCGCCGCTTTCCGGCAGCGCCCTGCTGTGGATCGGCACCCTGGTGGGCGCGGTTCTGGTCGTCGCGATCGGTCGGCGCACGGGTCGTCGCGGCGGTCCGGTCCTGCGGCTGGCGGTCGCGGCCGGCTCGGCGCTGACCGTCACCGCGGCCGTTGCCGGCATCTTCTGGCTGTGGGACCACAACCTGCCGCTGGACGCGGACGTGCTCGGCTTCATGCTGCTGGTGGCGGTGGCGTTCGCC